>NZ_WVTE01000225.1:0-46591 GCF_009939605.1 Rhodococcus sp. YH1
GTCGTTGGCCTTCAGGTGCGGCACGGCTGCCCGCACCGTCTTGAACACCCCCGTGAGATTGATATCGATCATGTCGTCCCACATCTCGTCCGTCAGGTCCTCGACCGGCGCGAAGCTGGCGATGCCGGCGTTCGCGAGGACGATGTCGAGCCGGCCGAGCTGGGCGACGCCCTCGTCGACCGCCGATTTCAGGGCGGCGCTGTCGCGGACGTCGGCCTGGCCGGCGATGATCCGCCGGTCCAGCGCCTCGACCTGCCGGACGGTCTCGGCGAGGTCGTCGGCCGTCGCGAGTGGGTATCCCACCGTGTCGACCTGGGCGCAGAGGTCGACGGCGATGATGTCGGCCCCCTCCTGGGCCAGCCGGACGGCGTGACTGCGGCCCTGTCCGCGTGCGGCACCGGTGATGAACGCGACCTTGCCCTCGAGCTGACCCATGGCGACACTCCTTCGACGGTCGATGTGATCCGCCTCCGAGGCTAGAGGGGTTCGCTGGTGGTCGGACCGAAATCGCAAGGTGGATCGGCATACTCGGCGTCCGGTCCGGTCGTGGAGAACATTCCCGGTGGGCAACGGACGCCGGGCGCCCCGGCGCGGTAGGGGTCTCCGATCGGTGCGGGCAGCGTGCACGAAAGATTTGGCCTGAAGCTACTTGTATTGAAAACGGAACGGTTCTACCGTTGGAGTATGAGCGCAGAAGCGCGCGACGTGGGCCCGGTGGAGGAGAAGCCGCGGCGGTACGACTCGACCCTTCGCCGGCGCCAGGCCGAGCAGAATCGGCGGGCCGTCCTCGACGCCGCCACCACCCTGTTCTCCGAGGGTGGGTGGTCGGTCGCGGTCCGAGACGTCGCGCGCTCGGCGGGCACATCGGTCGAAACGGTGTATGCCCACTTCGGTTCCAAGGCGGGACTCCTCATGCAGGTGCTCGACGTCGCCGTTGTCGGGGACGACGAACGGGTGGCGCTGATGGACCGGCCGGAGTTCGCCGCCCTGTCGCAGGGCACCCCTCGGGATCGGGCCGCCGCGGCAGCCGCCCTGGTGACCGGCATCAACCGACGAACCGTCGGCCTGCAGCGCACCCTGCGCGCGGCAGCCGTCGTGGAGTCGGACCTCGCGACATGGCTGGAACAGGCACGGGAGCGCCAGCGCCTGAACGTGCGGGTCGGCGGTGCGATGATGGCCGGCCGTGAACTGAGCCCGGTCGAGGCCGAGGGGCTGTGGGCCGTGCTCAGCATGGAGGTGTACGAGCTGTTGACCGGCAGCACCGGCTGGAGCCCTGAGCAGTACGAGAACTGGCTCACCGGAGCCATCATCCGGCTCCTGGGCCTGGAGAGTGGAAGGTGATGGGCCATGACTACCGACCATGGACCCGCAGACACACGCAGCATGGGAATAGTGCACAGCGCACTTCGCCGTGACCTGGAACGCACCCGGATCGTGCTCACCACCGAGCCGTACCCGGACCCTCGGCGTCGACGCGGACTGGCGGAGCACGTGTTGTGGATGATGCGCTTCCTGCACATCCATCACACCGGCGAGGATGTCGGGCTGTGGCCCTTGATCCGGGTGAAGAACCCCGACGCCGGCGCCCTGCTGGACCAGATGGACGCCGACCACCAGCGGATCGCACCGGCGATCACCGCCCTGGAAGACGCAGCGCTGGCCTACCGCGACGACGCGAACGCTCGGCAACCGCTGCTCGAAGCGCTGGCCGGGCTCACCGACGTGCTCCTTCCCCATCTGCGGCGTGAAGAGCTGGAGATGATGCCGGTCGTGGCCGCGACCCTCACCACCGCCGAGTACCACGAGGTGGAACAGGAGTATTTCGTCAGGCCCAAGAGCTTCCTGGAACTCGGCGCGGAGGCCCACTGGGTCATCGACGGGCTCGGCGAGGACGACCGTGAGCTGATCATGCACGTGGTCCCCGCCGTGCCCCGCTTCATCCTGCTGCACGGCTTCGCGCGCACCTACCGGCGCAAGTCCAGCTTGCGGTGGGGCCACGGGCCCGCCGCCGAGCTGCCGTCGCTCAACCTCGCGCTTCTCGAGGGGCGATCCTGATGGGCACCTTGGCGCGGCACGGCAGGACCGAGACGGTGAGCCGCGCCCCGGCGGAGGCGGTGTGGCAGATCATCACCGACGTGACCCGGGTCGGTGAGTGGAGTCACGAATGCCGGGAAGCGCGCCTGCTCGGAAACGCCCGAGCGGCAGCGCCGGGAATCCGGTTCCGGGGCAGGAACCGCTCCGGCGGCCTCCGGTGGAGCCGGTCGTGCGTATTCACCGTTGTGGAGCCGCCGCGGACGCTGGCGTGGCGGACAACGGGTCTCCTGGGCCGGGCGGACAGCACCGAATGGCGCATCGACCTCGAACCCGTCCCCGGAGGCACCAAGATCGTCCAGACCTACCGTGTGCTCCACGTGGCACCGGGCCTGGACCGGGTCTATTGGCGGCTGGTCAAGGCGCACCGAGACCGGCGCGCGGCACTGGAGGGCGACCTCCGCCGACTCGCCGAACTGGCGGCGGTCGAGGCCGAGTCGCACACGCCGGCCATGCGCCCGCCTCGCGAGGGAAGCGCTGTGGCCGACGGTTCCCTCGGCCGCGGTACGGAACGTCGCTGGTACTCGGCGTAGTCCGGGCGGTCCCGCGGAGGCGCGGCCGGTGTTCGAGGCCGCGTCGAAGGCGGGGTGGCTGGTGGGGTGGCAAGGGCGTGGGTAAAGAAAAAGGCCAGACCTCGTGGGGAGGTCTGGCCTTTCTTGTGCGCCATCAGGGACTCGAACCCCGAACCCGCTGATTAAGAGTCAGCTGCTCTGCCAATTGAGCTAATGGCGCTTGGCGGTGCGTCTCCGGGCCGTTGTCCCGGCGACGAAGGAAAGATTACACACCTTCCAGTAGCGCACCAAATCGGCAGGTCATGCCGCATTTCGGTGGGAGCGACACGTAACGCCGAGGGGTCCGGCGGCGATTGGTATTCGAACGTTATTCGCGTCGTCGACGTCGCGACGGCTCCGCCTCGAGCGGGGCTGGCATCATCGAGCGCACACGCATCGACGTGCACTTTTGCGGCCCGGGGGAGGCCCGGAATCGGAGGGTGGAGAGTGGTTGGGAACAGTGCGGCGCCGCGCCGACGGCGGAATCGGCGCGCCGTCGCGGTGGTGCTCGGGACCGTGTTGGTCGGCGTCATGACCTTCGTCACGGCCTGCTCCGGTGCGAGCAGCGCCGGCGGGGCCGAGGAGGTGCCGATCGATTCGAATCCGCTCGCCGCGCTCATCAAGCCCACGGTGTCGGCGAGCGTCGTCGACGGGGGAGTCGGCTTCTCGCCCATCGAGCCCGTGACGGTCTCGGTGGTCAACGGCAAGCTCGAGTCGGTCACGCTGCTCAACCCGGACGGGGAACCCGTCGCCGGGGCGCTCGGCCCGGACGGAGCCACCTGGGCCAACACCGAGCCCCTCGGTTACAGCCGGCAGTACCGGCTCGAGGCCGTCGCGTACGGGCTCGGCGGAGCGACCACGACCGTCGCCTCCTTCGCCACCAGCGCCCCCGGCAACCTCACCCAGCCCTACGTGATGCCGGGCGAGGGCTCGGTCGTCGGCATCGGCCAGCCCGTCGCGATCCAGTTCGACGAGAACATCCCTGATCGCCTCGCCGTCGAGCAGGCCATCACCGTCGTCACCGACCCGCCGGTGGAGGGCGCGTTCTACTGGCTCAGCAACCGCGAGGTGCGGTGGCGGCCCGAGAACTACTGGGCGCCGGGCACGACGGTCACGGTGGACGTGAAGGTCTACGGCCGCGATCTCGGCGACGGTCTGTTCGGGCAGTCGGATGTGCATTCGACCTTCACCGTCGGCGACGCGGTGATCATCACGGCCGACGACAACACCAAGCAGGTCACCGTCAACCGCAACGGGGTCGACGTGATGACGATGCCCACGTCCATGGGCAAGGACAGCACGCCCACCCCGAACGGCGTGTACACGATCGGCGACCGGTTCGAGCATCTGGTGATGGACTCGTCGACCTACGGCGTCGCCGTCGACTCCCCGCAGGGCTACCGGACCCCGGTGGACTGGGCGACGCGGATGTCGTACAGCGGCATCTTCTTCCACTCCGCGCCGTGGTCGCTCGGCGATCAGGGTTCCCGCAACGTCAGCCACGGCTGCCTCAACCTGAGCCCGGCCAACGCCAGGTGGATCTTCGACAACACCAAGCGCGGCGACATCGTGATCGTGAAGAACACCGTCGGCGGCATCCTCGAAGGCACCGAGGGGCTCGGGGACTGGAACATCCCGTGGTCGACGTGGAAGGCCGGAAACGCACGCGCCTGATCCGCCGCGGGGCCGCCCGGCGGCGCCACCCCGGCGTGTGGCAGGCTGGGGCCGCCTCCTGTGGTAGGGGTTGGCACGAGACCCCCGGGATCGACGATCCCGGGGGTCTTCCCATGTCGGGCGGCGCCTTCCGGGCAGCCCGCCCCCGCGGAAGGTCGACATGCGGTCCTGCGCGGCGGACAATCAGGGAAAGGCATGCCTACCTGTGACGTCGACCGACCGTGGACCACCGAGGGTGGCCCGGCGGACAGGACCGAGTCGAGGAGGATTCATGTCTACGACGACAGATCCCACGTTCTACCGCACCCCGAGTGACGCCGTAGCAGCCGCGCCCGAGCGGCTTGCCTATGTGGCTGCCTTCGATCCGGCCGGCCGGGCGAAGGATGCGATCGCAGTGGTCGATTGCGAGCCGGGTTCGCCGACGTACGGTGGTGTGGTCGGCTGGACCGAGTTGCCGACGGCGGGCAACGAGTTGCACCACTTCGGGTGGAACGCCTGCTCGAGCGCGCTGTGTCATGAGGGGCACGGTCATGAGGGGCACGGTCACGAGGGGCACGGCGATCACCACGCCGGGCATCACGGGCAGCCGCTCGAGCGGCGATACCTGGTGGTGCCGGGCATCCGCTCGTCGAGAACGTACATCCTCGACACCAAACCCGACCCGCGGCACCCGGTGGTGACCCGCACGATCGAGGCCGCCGAGCTCGCCGCGAAGGCGGGATACTCGCGGCCGCACACGGTGCATTGCGGACCGGGGGGCATCTTCATGTCCGCCCTGGGAGGCGCCGACGGCGCCGAGGGTCCGGGCGGTGTCGCGCTGCTCGACCACGACACATTCGACGTCGTCGGAGCGTGGGAGGCGGAGCACGGCGAGCAGTTCTTGGCGTACGACGTGTGGTGGCACCTGAAGTACGACACGGTGATCACCTCCGAGTGGGCCACGCCGTCGATGATCGAGAACGGACTCGACGCCGAGGACCTCCTCGGCCGCAGGTTCGGACACCACCTGGACTTCTGGAGCATGTCCGAGCGCAAGCTGACCCAGCGCGTCGACCTCGGCGACGAGCACCAGATGGTTCTCGAACTCCGCCCGGCTCACAATCCCTCCGAGGCGTTCGGGTTCGTGGGAGTCGTCATCAGCGTGGAGGATCTGTCGGCCTCCGTGTGGATGTGGCACAAGAGCGACGACCGGTGGGTGGTCGAGAAGGTGATCACCATTCCGGCGGAGCCGGCCGAGGCCGACGATCTGCCGCCCGCGCTGAAACCCTTCGGCGCGGTACCGCCGCTCGTCTCCGACATCGATCTGTCGGTCGACGACCGCTGGCTGTACGTCTCGTGCTGGGGCACAGGAGAACTCAAGCAGTACGACGTCGGCGATCCGTTCCACCCGAGGGAGACGGGATCGGTGCGCCTCGGTGGGATCGTGCGACGCGAGCCGCACCCGGCGGATCCGGACCTCCGGCTCGCGGGAGCTCCGCAGATGGTGGAGGTCAGTCGCGACGGGCGCCGGGTCTACGCCACCAACTCGCTCTATGCGGCCTGGGACGAGGTCTTCTACCCGGACGGGGTGGGGGCGTGGATGGCGAAGTTCGATGCCGACGTCTCCGCCGGTGGTCTGGTCATCGACGGTGGATTCTTCCCGCACGGCGACGACTTCCGCGGACGCAGGGTGCACCAGACCCGCCTGCAGGGCGGGGATGCGTCCAGCGACTCGTACTGCTTCACCGGGTGATCGCCGTTGCACGGCGGGTCGATCGCGCGATTCGGCGGTCGTCCGCCCAAGCGCCGCATCTCGGGACGGAGCGCTGGTGCAGAGCTGCGCGACGCCGAAAAAGACGAGTCCCTGACCGGCATCTCTGCTGGTCAGGGACTCGCCCTGTGGGGGTGAGTGACGGGACTCGAACCCGCGACAGCCAGGATCACAACCTGGTGCTCTACCAACTGAACTACACTCACCATCGCATTCGCGATCGGCCTGGGCCGGTTGCGCCTGCGGTACAGATACTAGCCTGACTTTGCCGGAAACGGCGAATCCGCAGGTCAGGCCGGACCCAACTCCTTCGTGACAGCGGCGATCTCGGCCGACGGCGGGCCCGGTGGGGCGACGAACGCGGTTCGCCGGTAGTACCGCAGTTCCCGGATCGACTCCTTTATGTCGGCGAGCGCCCGATGCGACAGGCCCTTCGCCGGCTGCCCGAAGTAGATCCGCGGGTACCAGCGCCGGCACAGCTCCTTGACGGAGCTGACGTCCACCATGCGGTAGTGGAGGTAGGCGTCGAGTTCGGGCATGTCGCGGGCGATGAACCCGCGGTCCGTCGCGATCGAGTTGCCGGCCAGCGGCGCGGTGCCGGCCTCCGGGACGTGGGCCCGGATGTAGTCGAGCACCATCTTCTCCGCCTCGGCGACGCTCACCGTGGACCGGCGCACCTCGTCGGTGAGCCCGGAGCGCTCGTGCATCTGGGTGACGACGTCCGGCATCGCGGCGAGCGCGTCGTCGTCGGCGTGGATGACGATGTCCACCCCGTCGCCGAGCACGTTGAGATCACTGTCGGTGACGAGGGCGGCGATCTCGATCAGCTTGTCGCTGTCGATCCGCAATCCGGTCATTTCGCAATCGATCCACACAAGTTTGTCCTGCACGAAACACAGAGTAGTCAGGCCGGTCGTGGCGATAAGGTCACGGTGACCATTCCGCGGCCGCACGTGGACGAGGAGGACACCGCATGACGGTCGATCCGACACCGCCGGCACTGTCGCCGGCCGAGAAGGCGGCGGCCGCCCGCGCGGCCGCGGAGGAAGCGGCACGCGTCGCCGAAGCGGCCCTGAAGGCGGCCGAGCAGGCACAGCGCGAGGCGGAGGCGGCCGCGCGGGCCGCCGAGGCGACGGACGCCGCGCCCGCCGGGCCGGCCCGGCAGATCGCACCCGCCGGGCCGGCCCGGCAGATCGCCGCGGGATACGCCGCCGCCGGGGTCGCCCTCGAACTCGGTGCGGTCGTCCACGACGGGGTGGTCGATTCGTCGGCCCGGGTACGGATCCCGCTCGCCACGATGAATCGGCACGGACTGGTCGCCGGTGCGACCGGCACCGGCAAGACCAAGACCGTGCAGGGCATCGCCGAGCAACTCTCGGCCGCCGGGGTCCCGGTCGTGATGGCCGACATGAAGGGTGACCTGTCGGGGCTGTCGGCGCCCGGAGAGGACGACGACGGGCTCCGGACCCGCGCCGCGGAGACCGGGGATTCCGGATGGGGACCGACCGCCTACCCGGTGCAGTTCTTCTCGCTCGGCACCGAAGGCCCGGGCGTGCCCGTCCGCGCGACGGTCACCGCGTTCGGTCCGATCCTGCTGAGCAAGGTCCTCGGCCTCAACCCCACCCAGGAATCGACGTTGGGGCTGATCTTCCACTGGGCCGACCGCCAGGGGCTGCCGCTGCTCGACCTCAAGGATTTGCGGCAGGTCGTCACACACTTGACCAGCGACGAGGGAAAGGCAGAGCTGAAAGGTATCGGCGGGGTCTCCCCGGCGACCGCCGGCGTGATCCTGAGGGCGCTCGTCAACCTCGAGGCCGGCGGCGGGGACACCTTCTTCGGAGAACCGGAGTTCGAGACCGAGGACCTGCTGCGCGTCGTCGGCGGCAACGGCGTGATCAGCCTGTTCGAGCTCGGCGCCCACGCGGCGCGGCCGGTGCTGTTCTCGACGTTCCTGATGTGGGTGCTCGCCGACCTGTTCCAGACGCTGCCGGAGGAGGGCGACCTCGACAAGCCGAAGCTCGTGTTCGTCTTCGACGAGGCGCACCTGCTCTTCGCCGACGCCTCGAAGGCGTTCCTGCAGCAGATCGAGCAGACGGTCAAGCTCATCCGTTCGAAGGGCGTGGGAGTGTTCTTCTGCACCCAGCTGCCCACGGATGTGCCCAATGTGGTGCTGTCCCAGCTCGGCGCGCGGGTGCAGCACGCGCTGCGCGCATTCACACCGAACGATCAGAAGGCGCTGGCCAAGACCGTCCGCACGTATCCGGAGACGGAGTTCTACGACCTCGAGGAGGCGCTGACCACCCTCGGAATCGGTGAGGCCGTCGTCACGGTGCTGTCCGAGAAGGGCGCGCCGACGCCTGTCGCGTGGACGCGGATCCGTCCGCCGCGTTCGTTGCTGGACACCGTCGGCGAGGAGGCGATCCGGTCCGCGGCGCGCGGGAGCGCGCTGTACGGCAAGTACGGGCAGACCGTCGACCGCGAGTCCGCCTACGAGAGGCTCACCGCGAAGGTGGCCGGCGCCCCCGACCTGGACCCACGGGCGCAGGTCCCGCCGTTGCCGGACCTGCCCGGCACGCCACCGCCCCGGGACGCGGGGCCGAGCATGGTCGAGCAGGTCCTCGGCAGCGCGGCCGTCAAGGGTTTCCTGCGGTCCGCGGCGTCGGCCGCGGGGCGCGAGATCAGCCGCAGCATCTTCGGCACCGGCCGCCGCCGCAGGCGCTGACGGGGGCTACGCGCCCAGCTTCCGGTAGAAGGCGCCGACGATGGGCGCGACGACGCCGCGCGGGGTGTAGTTGCCGGCGACGGACATCGCCTTGCTGATCAGGCCCGGCACGATGCGCATCTTGTTCTCGGCGAGCGCGTCGAGCGACACCTTCGCGGTGTGCTCGCTGGAGATCCACAGGAAGTCCGGCACGAGCTTGTCGACGATCGAGGCCTCCGCCGGATCCGGGGTCTCCGTGCGCACCGGGCCCGGCGCCAGCAGCGTCACGTGCACGCCGCTGTCCTTCAGCTCCCCGCGCAGCGACTCGGAGAAGGTGTTGACGAACGCCTTCGTCGCCGCATAGGTCGCGTTGTGGGGGATCGGCATGTTGCCCGCCGCGGAACCGACCATCAGGATCGCCCCGGAGCGGCGCTCGACCATCTGCGGCAGCACCGCGAGGGTCAGGTCGTGCACCGCGACGGCGTTCAGCTCGACCTGGGCCCGCTCGTAGCCCGGATCCAGCTGGGCCACCGGGCCGAAGGTCGCGATGCCGGCGTTGTTGCACAGGATGCTGATCGGGCGCTCGCCGAGTTCGTCGACGAGCTTCGCCCGCGCGTCGCGGTCGGACAGGTCACACGCGCGGACCTCGACGGTGACGCCGTGCTTCGCCCGCAGCGTCGCGGCGAGCTCCTCCATCACGTCGCCGCGCCGGGCGACCAGGATCAGCGAGTGCCCGCGCGCGGCGAGCTCGGCGGCGAGGGCCTCGCCGATGCCGGAGGAGGCGCCGGTCACGACGGCGCGGGCGTCGGGGGTGGGGTTCGGCAGAGTCATGGTCGGTCAGCGTAGCCGCGGCCGGTTCAGATGCGGTCCGCGAGGCGCGTGCCCTGCTCGATCGCGCGCTTGGCGTCGAGTTCCGCGGCGACGTCGGCACCGCCGATGACGTGCGTGGTCACGCCCGCGGCGGTGAGCCGCTCGACGAGGTCACGGACGGGTTCCTGCCCGGCGCAGATCACCACGTTGTCCACGTCGAGCACCTTCGGGTCGCGGCGGTCCTCGCCGAAGCTGATGTGCAGGCCGGCGTCGTCGATCCGCTCGTAGTTCACGCCCGAGATCTCGTGCACCTTCTTGTGCTGCAGCGACGCCCGGTGCACCCATCCGCTGGTCTTGCCGAGCCGCGCGCCGATCCGGCCGGGCTTGCGCTGCAGCAGGAACACCTCGCGCGGCGACGGCGACGGGCGGGGCTCGGTGAGCGCTCCCGGGGCGGCCTTCGGGTCGGTGACGCCCCACTCGCGCTTCCATTCGGCCAGGTCGAGGGTGGGGGAGTGGTCGTGGGTGAGGAACTCGGAGACGTCGACGCCGATGCCGCCCGCCCCGATCACGGCGACGCGGGCGCCGACGGGCGCACCCTCGCGGACGACCTGCGGGTACGACAGCACGCTCGGGTGGTCGATGCCGGGGATCGCGGGCACGCGGGGGGTGACGCCGGTCGCGACGACCACCTCGTCGTAGGCACCGATCAGGTCGTCGGCCGTCGCGCGGGTGCCGAGCTCGACCTGGACCTTCGTCAGCTCCAGCTGGCGGCGGTAGTACCGCAGGGTCTCGGCGAACTCCTCCTTGCCGGGGATGCGGCGGGCGATGCCGAACTGGCCGCCGATCTCGTCGTCGGCCTCGAACAGGGTGACGGCGTGTCCGCGGCGGGCCAGGTTCACCGCCGCGGCGAGCCCGGCGGGCCCGGCGCCGACGACCGCGACGGCCTTGCGGCGGCGGGTGGGGGCGAGCAGGAGCTCGGTCTCCCGCCCGGCGCGGGGGTTGAGCAGGCACGAGACGTGCTTGTTGACGAAGGCGTGGTCGAGGCAGGCCTGGTTGCAGGCGATGCAGGTGTTGATTTCGTCGGCGGCGCCGGCGGTGGCCTTGCGGACCCACTCCGGGTCGGCCAGCATCGGCCGGGCCATCGAGATGAGCTGTGTGTCGCCGCGGGCCAGGATCTCCTCGGCGGTCTCGGGCATGTTGATCCGGTTGGACGCGGCGACGGGGATTGCGACGTGCTTCGCCAGTTCGGCCGTGACGTCCGCGAACGCGGCGCGCGGGACGGATGTGACGATGGTGGGCACCCGCGACTCGTGCCAGCCGATGTCGGTGTTGATCAGCGTTGCGCCCGCCCGCTCGACCTCCTGGGCGAGGGCGACGATCTCGTCCCAGCGCTGGCCGCCTTCGACGAGGTCGGCCATGGACAGCCGGAAGCAGATCGCGAAGTCCGGGCCGACGGCCTCGCGGGTGCGGCGGACGATCTCGACGGGCAGCCGGCGACGGTTCTCGGGGCTGCCACCCCACTCGTCGGTGCGCCGGTTGGTGCGCTCGGCGAGGAACTGGTTGATGAAGTAGCCCTCGCCGCCCATGATTTCGACGCCGTCGTAGCCGGCCCGCTGGGCGAGGCGGGCGCAGCGGACGTAGGCGCGGATCTGCCGGCGCACGCCCCAGGAGGTGAGCCTGCGCGGCCGGAACGGGTTGATCGGCGCCTTGATCGACGAGGCGGACACGCTCAGCGGCCAGTAGCTGTAGCGCCCGGCGTGCAGGATCTGCAGCAGGATGCGACCGCCCTCGGCGTGGACGGCATCGGTGATCGTCCGGTGCCGCCGGGCCTCGAACCGGTTGGTGAGCTTGGCGCCGAACGGCAGCAGCCACCCGGTCCGGTTGGGTGCGTAGCCGCCGGTGACGATGAGGCCGACCCCGCCGCGGGCACGCTCGGCGAAGTACGCGGCGAGGCGGCCGGTGTTCTTGGCGCGGTCCTCGAGTCCGGTGTGCATCGAGCCCATGACGACGCGGTTGGGCACCGTGAACGGTCCGAGGTCGAGCGGTGAGAGCAGGTGGGGGTAGGGGTTCGTCACGAGTGGTCCTCGGTGGTGAGGGCGTCGAGCACTTCCTGGCACCAGTCGGCGAAGCCCTGTTCGACGCGGATGCCGCCGCGCAGGACGAGGTACTGGTGCAGTGAGGGCCCGGTGAGCCGGTGGGGTGCGGGGAAGTCGCGTTTCTCGATGGTGCGATACACGTCGAGGCGGGCGGCGTGGGCGTCGCGGTGGCGGGTGAGCTCCGCGAGGAGGGCGGGCAGGGTGCCGGGCCCGGCGGCGCGGATCTTCACGGCCAGGTCGCTGCGCAGCTGCTCGGGGTCGGAGGGGTGGGCGATCCAACGGTCCAGCTCGGTGCGTCCGGCGGAGCTGACGCGGTAGACCTTCTTGTCGGGCCGACCGTCCTGCGGCACGGTGCGGCCGGTGATCCAGCCGTGGTCCTCCATTCGCCGCAGCACGCGGTAGATCTGCTGGTGCGTCGCGCTGTGGAAGAAGCCGATCGACTTGTCGAACCGGCGGGCCAGTTCGTAGCCGGAGCCGGACCGCTCGTCGAGCGCGGCGAGCAGCGCGTGTTCCAGGGCCATGCCGAGAGTATGCACCGAGGTGCATATGCAATCAAGTGCACAGCTGGGGTGACGGTCGCGAATCTCTCGGTCAGCCGCGAACGCGGAGTGCGGTCGCGGCTGACCGGAAATCGCGCGGATCACCGGAGGCCGGTTCTCGGCGCGACGATCTCCTAGGCTGCGGGCATGAGCGCGCACACGGACGCCGCCGGGATCGGGGAGGCCACCTCGCGACGGCAGGTCTTCGCCTGGGGAATGTGGGACTTCGGGTCGTCGGCCTACCACGCGGTGGTGCTGACCTTCGTCTTCTCCGTGTATCTCACCGACGCCGTCGGCGACGACCTGCCGGGGTCGATGTCGGCGAGCACGTGGCTCGGGTGGGCGCTGGGCATATCGGGGTTCTTCATCGCGGTCACCGCCCCCGTCTCGGGCCAGCGCTACGACGCGGCCGGCCGGCGCAAGCGGTCCCTGGCGGTGCTGTCCTACGCCGGTGTCGCGCTGATGGCGGCGATGGTGTTCGTGCGCGACGACTACCACTACCTGTGGCTCGGCCTCGTGCTGCTGGGTGTGTCGTCGGTCGTCGTCGAACTCGCGCAGGTGCCCTACAACGCGATGCTGCGTCAGGTCTCCACCGAGGAGAACATGGGCCGGGTCTCCGGTTTGGGTTGGGCCATGGGCTATTTCGGTGGGCTGCTGTTGTTGCTGCTGGGGTACTTCGGGTTCATTGCCGGCGACGGCGACACCCGCGGCTTCCTCGGCGTGAGCACCGAGGGCGGCCTCAACATCCGCCTGGTCGTGGTGGCCGCGGCGGTGTGGTTCGCGGTCTTCGCCGTCCCGGTGCTGCTGGCGGTGCCGGAGGTTCCGCCCACCGGTGCCGATCCCGGCGCGGAGCGGGCCGGGATCGTGCAGTCCTACCGGGTGCTGCTGCGCGACCTGCGCGAGCTGTGGGCGATGGATCGGCGCACCGTCGGCTACCTCGGCGCCTCGGCGCTGTTCCGCGACGGCCTGGCCGGGGTGTTCACGTTCGGTGCGGTGCTCGCGGTGAACGTGTACGGCATCGATGCCGCCGACGTGCTGCTGTTCGGCGTGGCCGCGAACGTGGTGTCGGCCCTCGGTGCGCTGGTCGCGGGGCGCTTCGACGACCGGGTCGGCCCCAAGGCGGTGATCGTCGCCTCGCTCGCCGCGATGATGGCCGTGGGGGTCGTGCTGCTCGTGGTGTCGGGGCCGCTGATGTTCTGGATCTTCGGTCTGCTGCTGTGCCTGTTCGTCGGGCCCGCGCAGTCGTCGGCCCGCACCTTCCTCGCGCGCATCACCCCGGCCGGGCGGGAGGGGCAGATGTTCGGGCTCTACGCGACGTCGGGCCGCGCCGTGTCGTTCCTGGCCCCGACCCTGTTCGGGCTCTTCGCCTGGACGTTCGACGCGGACCGGGCCGGGATCGCCGGCCTGCTCGTGGTGCTCGGCGCGGGGCTGGCGGCGCTGCTCGCGGTGCGGGCCCCGGAGGGTCAGTCCTTGAAGTAGACGAGCTGGTGGGTCGTGGCGAGCAGCGTGCCGTCGCGGCCCCACAGCTGGGCGGCCTGATCGAAGTAGCCCTGCGAGAAGCGGTGGGTGCGCGCGGTGCCCAGGACGAAGTCGTCGCCCTGGGCCTCGAGTTGCCCGGCGTCGGCGTGGAAGTACACCGTCAGGGACACGGTCCCGGCCGGCATGTACCGGCCGCGGCGCAGGAACACCCTCGGGTAGAACACGTCGCACAGCGCCGTCAGCGCCGGGAAGTCGAGCGGGCGGGCCGGGGTGTCGCGCACCCACAGCGTCGTGGTGGAGTCGGGGTGCTCGCCGGCGTCCTGCTGGGGCACCGCGCCTTCGACGAACCGCATCTCGTAGTTGCGGGCCCACGCGATGAAGTCCGGGAAGGTCCGGGTGGGAACCGCATCCGCCGACGGGACCGCCGGCATGTCGAGCTCGGTGTCCGACCAGGTGTCGCGGCGGGTGCCGAACACCGCGGTGGCGGTGGTGGTGACCACACCGTCCTGCGTCAGCTCCAGCAGCCAGTGCTGGTTGGTGCGGTTGGTACGGACCGCCCGCACGGTGATGTCGAACTCGCCGTCGGCGACCGGGCCGGCGTAGTTGACGGTGAGGGAAATGGGATCGCCGAGCCGGTCCGGGTGCTGCTGGACGGCCCGCAGCAGGGCGGCGGCGGTGACGCCGCCGAACGGACCGACCATGTTCGTGTACTCCGGGCTGGTCCGCCCCCGCGCGTGACCGTCCTCCGCGGGCTCGAGCGCCACGGCGGCGTCGAAGGGGTGGGGCGGGGCGGCGATCTCGGTCACGACGACTCCTCGGGAAGAACGGGTCCGTTCCGGCACGGTCCGGACCTAAGTATGACAACATACATAGAAACCGACGGCAAGAGCGGAGCACGGACATGGCGAGGCGAAGCGACCCGACCACCGGCCCTCGTGCCGCGATGATCCGCAGCGCGATCCGGCTCATCCGCGAGCGGGGCGTCGCGGCGACCTCGTTCGCCGACGTGCTCGCCCACAGCGGCGCGCCGCGCGGGTCGGTCTACCACCATTTCCCGGGCGGAAAGGCGCAGCTCGTCGAGGAGGCCACCCGCAGTGCCGCGGACCACCTGGGTGACGGGATGGCACGGGTGCTGGACTCCTCGGACACCCCCGGCGCACTGCAGGCTCTCGCCGACCTGTGGCGTCGCGGTCTCGAGGCCGGCGACTACGCGGTCGGCTGCCCGATCGTCGCGGCGGCCCTGGGCACCGAGCGCGGCGCTCGTGACGTCGCCGGGGAGGCGTTCGAGCACTGGTGCGGCCTGCTCACCGGCACGCTCGTCGCGGACGGGGTGGGCCCGGAACGCGCCCGGTCGTTGGCGGTGCTCATCGTCGGCGCGCTCGAGGGTGCGCTGGTGCTCGCCCAGGCGCAGCGCAGCTCGGCGCCGCTCGACGCGGTGGTCGACGAGCTCTCGGCCCTGTGCCGATCGGCGATCGACCCCGCGGCTAGTCCGCGATCGTGACCAGGACCTGTTCGGCTGCGTTGCGGTGGCCGTCGGCGTTGGGGTGCAGCGGGGCGGCCGGCTGGGACGGGAACAGGCCTTCGGTCCAGCGCTGCGCGGAGGGCTGGCACGCGTCGTGCCCGACGGTGGACTCGCGCAGGTCGACGTAGTCGACGCCCGCGGCGTCGGCCTGCTGTTCCATCGCCGTGTTGAGCCGGTCGATCTTCGCCTGCAGGTACGTCGCGTCGTCCGGCAGGATCGGCTGATCGGGATAGCATCCGCCGTCCCGGATCCCGGTCGGGTAGCCGACGAGCAGGATGCGCGCGTCCGGGGCGCGGTTGCGGATCTCCCGCACGATCACGCCGTAGGTGGGGGCGAAGTCGTCGATCGCGCGGTCCACGAGGTCGAGGCCGTCGCGGACGTTCGCGGTCGCGCACAGGGGTCCGGCCGGTGCCGCGGCCCTGCCGGACGAGCGGTCGAGCGCGAGACACGATCCGGCCAGGGCGACCAGGCCGATGTCGTTGCCGCCGATCCCGACGGTGACCAGCTCGGTCTCGGGGGTGAGCGCATCGTACTGCGCAGGGACGGTGGCGCCCGACGAAACCACTTGGGGCCCTGTCAGGTTCGCTGTCGTCGCGGAACTGCACGACGCGTCGCGGAAGTTGTCGATGCCCAGCGTCTCGGCCACCGCATGGGGGTAGTTGCTCCCCGAGCGCGCGCACGCCGAGTCGATCTGGGGCGGGATCATCGGGCCCGCCGTGAACGAGTCACCCAGGGCCACATAGGAGCTGTAGGCGGGGCCGGGCTCGGGCGCGGAATCGGCGGGCGACCCGGGATCGGTGCAGGCCGTGGCGAGCACGGTGAGGGAGGCGGCCGCGACCGCGCCGAGCCGGCGACGCATACGGCGGTGGCAGGCTGCGGTGGTCACGGCCCCTCCTGTGGACATGCTCTTACGGCCGGTCGCCGATCCGGGCGAGGATCGCCTTCGCCAGCGCGTCCGGTGCTTCCTCCGGCACCCAGTGGCTGACGTCGTCGAGGACGACGAATTCGTAAGGCGCGTCGACGAACTCGCCGCAGCGCTCCGCGCCCACCCGGCCGAGGGCCGAATCCTCGGTGCTCCACACGTAGGTGGTGGGCACCCGCACCGGTGCCAGTTCGGAGAGCTCCCGGGTCATCGCGCGGTACCAGTTGAGCGCGGCGGTCAGGGCGCCGGGCTCGGACAGCACGCGCACGTATTCGTCGATCGACTCGGGGCTCACCCGGTCGCCGTACATCGCGCGCAGGCGACGGGCGTCGTCCTCGAGCAGGACGTGCTCGGCCTTTCCCTCCTGCCGGAGCAGCTTGATGTAGGCGGCGCGGGCCTGCTGATCGGCGTCCTCGCGCAGGGCCCAGCCGTAGGCCGCGAGGTGCGGCACGGACACCGCGGTCAGGGTGCTGATGCGGTCGGGGTGCCGCGCCGCGACCTGCCAGGCCACGGCGGCGCCCCAGTCGTGCCCCACCAGGTGGGCCTGCCCGAGGCCGGTCGCGTCGAGCAGCCCGATCACGTCACCGACCAGCAGGTCGACGGTGTATGCCGACACGCCGTCCGGGCGGGCGCCGGGGGAGTACCCCCGTTGGTCCGGCATCAGCACTCGCAGACCCGCCTCCGCGAGCTGCGGCGCCACGGCCTCCCAGCTGCGGGCGGTCTCCGGGAATCCGTGCAGCAGCACGACGGGCGTGCCGTCGGCGGGACCGGTGACGTGAACGTCGAAGGTGAGGTCTCCGAGGGTGACGTGAGTGGTCTCGAACATGGCGCCCACCGTACGGGTTGCCGTTAGCGGTGGGAAGGTTTCCACGCGCCCATGCCGAGAACGATGAGACGCATCTGCTTTTCGGCGCGGGCGAGGACCTCGGCCTCCGCCGGCCCGCCGGGCCGGTCCACGTCGAGCAGTTCGAGCACCACCTCGAGCATGGCAGTCACCAGCAGGTCGGCCGCCATCTCCAGGTCGTCGACGTCCCAGTCCGCCATTCCGGGCATGCGGGAGAGATCGACGGAGAGTTCGCCCGTGATCAGCCGCAACTCGACGGTGACGGTGCGCGCGACGGCCGGCTGGCCGCCGTAGCGCTCCCGGGCCAGGAATCGGAACGCCTGTTCGTGGGCGCGGACCTGCCGCACCAGGGCCTCGAGCGACGCCCGCGCCGAGGACGGGCCGCGCGTGCGCCGGGCCTCGCGCAGCAGCGTGCGGAGCATGCGCATGGTGTCGGCGGCGAGGGCGACGCCGAGTTCCTCCATCGAGCCGAAGTGGCGGTAGAACGCCGTGGGCACGATCCCGGCTCGGCGGGCCACCTCGCGCAGGCTCACCGTCGCGAAGCTGCGATCGGCGGAGAGTTCGAGCGCCGCGTCGAGCAGGGCCTGGCGGGTGCGCTCCTTGCGCGCAGCTCGCGTCGCGGGTTCGGGAACGGGGGCTGCGGACACGGCTCCGAGTCTAGGCAGTGCGACGCGGCGGCGGTCGGGGACCGTGGTGACGGCCGCCACAACAACGTTGACAGCCCACCGGGCGACCCTGGCACACTGAACTCAGTGCACATTTGTGCACTGACTTTGGATTCTCGCTCGAGAGGAGCGACGCCATGACCCTGCTTCACCGCGCCCGACGCGGGCCGGGGCCGTCGATCGGACGCAAAGCCCTGATCAAGGCGCTGCATGTACTCTCCGCGCCGCACCACCCGGATCGGTACCTCGAACTGGCCGATCCGCTCCTGGCCGTGCAGCACACGCGCGCCCGGATCACGAACGTTGACCGAAATATCCCGGGTGCGGTGACGCTCGAGCTGCGCCCGGGCCGGCCCCTGGAGTTCCGGGCCGGTCAGCACCTGCAACTCGGCGTGGTGGTGGACGGTGTGCGGCACAGCCGCAGCTACTCGCCGGTGAGTTCCCAGCATCGAGCCGACGGGCGCATCCAGCTCACGGTCGGGGTGCGACCGGACGGCGTCGTCTCGCGGCACCTGCACGAGCACGCCACCGCGGGCGACGTGGTCGACCTCGCGGCGGCCGCCGGCGAGTTCTGTCTCCCGGCGGAGCGGCCGGAGCGGCTGGTGCTCGTCAGCGGCGGCAGCGGCATCACTCCGGTGCTGTCGATGCTGCGCACCCTCGCCGACGAGGGCCACTCCGGAACCGTCGCGTTCCTGCACTACGCGCCCACCGCCGCGCACGTGCCGCACCGCGACGCGATCGAGTCCCTGGCCGGCGCCCACGCCGGCGTCGACGTGGCCTTCGCCTACACCCGGGCGGACGACGGTGCGTTGCGTGGCCGCTTCGACCGGAGTCATCTCGAGCGGGTCGCCCCGTGGTTCGCCGGCGCACCCGCCTACGTCTGCGGCCCGGCCGGGCTCGTCGACAGCGTGCGGGAGGTCTACGGCGACGCCGGCGCCGCGCACCTGCTGCGCACCGAGCAGTTCACCCCGCCCGTCGTCGTCCGCGACGACGACGCGAGCGGCACCGTCACCTTCGCCGCGTCCGGGGTCCGCGCCGAGAACAGCGGCGTCACCGCCCTCGAACAGGCCGAGGCGGCCGGGCTCACCCCGCAGCACGGCTGCCGCATGGGAATCTGCCACTCCTGCACCGTGACCCGGCTGTCCGGCGGCACCCGCGACGTGCGCACCGGCGAGATCGACGACGAGCCCGGCGCCGAGGTGCAGATCTGCGTGAACGTCCCCGTCGGCGACGCGGCCTTCGACCTCTGACCCACTCGAAACAATTGGAGGACACCATGTTCGGTTTGTCCATCCCCCTGTCCCTTCCGCTGCCGGCGTTCCTGTCCGGCCGTCGCGATCCCGACCCGTCGCCGGTCGTGCTGCGCCGCGAGCAGGTCGAGGAGATCGGCCGCGAACTCGACGCCCTGCGCGAGCGCACCGTCGCCTCGCTCGGCGCGGCCGACCGCGAGTACATCTACCGCATCGTCGGGGCGCAGCGGCGCTTCGAGATCGCCGGTCGTGCCCTGTTGTTCGTGGGCTTCCTGCCGCCGGCATGGGTGGCGGGCGTGGCCGCGCTGAGCGTGTCGAAGATCCTCGACAACATGGAGATCGGCCACAATGTGATGCACGGCCAGTACGACTGGATGCGCGAGCCGGAACTGAACTCCCGCACCTTCGAGTGGGACACCGTATGTCCCGCCGACCAGTGGCGGCACTCGCACAACTACCTGCACCACACCTACACCAACATCCTCGGGATGGATCGCGACGTCGGCTACGGCATCCTGCGGATGGATCCGGCGCAGCGCTGGCACCCCTACTACCTCGGCAATCCCGTCTACGCGACGGGGCTGATGCTGCTGTTCGAGTGGGGTGTGATGCTGCACGACGCCGAGGTCGAGAACGTCGTCGCCGGCAAACGCAGCTGGCGCGACGTGATCCCGCTCGCCCGGGGGTGGTGGCGTAAGGCGCGCGGGCAGGTGGTCAAGGACTACGTCGCGTTCCCGCTGCTGTCCGGGCCGATGTTCGTGCCGACGCTGCTCGGCAACGCGGCCGCCAACCTGGTCCGCAACGTGTGGGCGTTCTCCATCATCTTCTGCGGGCACTTCCCGTCCGGGGTGCAGTCCTTCACCGAGGAGGAGACCGCGCACGAGACCCGCGGCGAGTGGTACGTCCGTCAGCTGCTCGGCAGCGCGAACATCACCGGCACGCCGCTGTTCCACATCATGTCGGGCAATCTCTCGCACCAGATCGAGCACCACCTGTTCCCGGATCTTCCGGCGCACCGGTACCCGCAGCTGGCGCTGGAGGTGCGGGAACTGTGCGAACGCTACGGGCTGCCCTACAACACCGGGGGCCTGCTCGCCCAGGTGGGCTCGGTGTGGCGCAAGATCGTGAAGCTGGCCCTGCCGCCGAGCTGGGTCTCCGAGGAGCCCACGACGTCGGTGCTCATCGAGCGCGGCGTGCCGGTCGCGGGTACCCTCGCCCACGACAGCGCCTGAAGGGGGCACCGCCATGGTGGGTAGGTTCGAACGCAACAAGGACACGCTCCAGGAACTGACCGAGTCCGCGGCGACGCACGTCGGCAACATCGCCGGCATCATCACCGGCGCGGTCCGCGAGGTCACCCGGGAGGTCGGGGACTGGATCAGCGACGGCATCGAGATGCGGGAGGCCGCCCGCAAGGCGAGCGCCGACGACGAGCGCGTCGCAGAGCCGCCGTCCGAGCCGTCCGGCGGGTAGGCGAAGAACGCCGGGTAGCTGAAGAACACACAGACAGCGCGGGGCGGGCACCGGGATCCGGTGCCCGCCCCGCGCCGTCGGCGTGTGTTCGGATCAGATGACGCCGAGCGCGAACATCGCGTCGGCGACCTTCACGAAGCCGGCGATGTTGGCGCCGTGGATGTAGTCACCGGGCTTGCCGTACTCGGCTGCGGTCTCCACGCAGTTCTGGTGGATGTCGCGCATGATGCCGGCGAGGCGCTCGTCGGTGTAGTTGAAGTGCCACGAGTCGCGCGAGGCGTTCTGCTGCATCTCGAGCGCGGAGGTCGCCACACCGCCGGCGTTCGCCGCCTTGCCCGGGGCGAACGCGACGCCCGCCTCGCGGAACACCGCGATGCCACCGGGGGTGGTGGGCATGTTCGCGCCCTCGGCGACGACCCGCACGCCGTTGTTCACCAGGGTCTTCGCGGCGGTCTCGTCCAGTTCGTTCTGGGTGGCGCAGGGGATGGCGACGTCGCACGGCACGTCCCAGATCGAACCACCCGGGAAGTACTGCGCGTCGGGACGCTCGTCGAGGTACTCGGAGATGCGGCCGCGCCGGACCTCCTTGATCTCCTTGAGCAGCTCGAGGTCGATGCCGTTCTGATCGACGATGTAGCCGGAGGAGTCGGAGCAGGCGATGGCGATGCCGCCGAGCTGGTGCACCTTCTCGATCGCGTAGATCGCCACGTTGCCCGAACCGGACACGACGACCTTGCGGCCCTCGAGGGAGGAGTTCACGGACTTGGCCATCTCCGCCACGAAGTAGGCGACGCCGTACCCGGTGGCCTCCCGGCGTACCTGCGAGCCGCCCCAGGTCAGGCCCTTGCCGGTGAGCACGCCGGACTCGTAGGAGTTGGTCAGGCGCTTGTACTGGCCGAACAGGTACCCGATCTCGCGTCCGCCGACGCCGATGTCGCCGGCCGGGACGTCGGTGTACTCGCCGATATGGCGGTGCAGCTCGGTCATGAAGGACTGGCAGAAGCGCATGATCTCCTGCTCCGAGCGACCCTTGGGGTCGAAGTCCGAGCCGCCCTTGCCGCCGCCGATGGGCAGGCCGGTGAGGGCGTTCTTGAAGATCTGCTCGAAGCCGAGGAACTTCACGATGCCGAGGTTGACGCTCGGGTGGAAGCGCAGGCCGCCCTTGTACGGGCCGAGCACGCTGTTGTACTGGACCCGGAAGCCGCGGTTGACGTGCACGTTGCCCTGGTCGTCGATCCACGGCACCCGGAAGATGATCTGCCGCTCGGGCTCGGTCAGCCGTTCGATGAGGCCGGCTTCGAAGTAGCGGGGGTGACGCTCGAGGACGACATGCAGGGACTCGAACACCTCGGCGGCTGCCTGATGGAACTCGGGTTCACCGGCGTTGCGCGCCTTCACCTGTTCGTAGATCTCTGCAATGCGGTCCCGGGTCGACACGCTCACCACCTGACTGTGAGGAAACTGTTACATGGCGTTAACACGTTGAATCATAGGCGCAGGCACCGGGCATCCGATAAAAGGGGGCAGTATGCCCGGGCTCCGGGCGTCGAGGGTGTCGGCCGAACCGGGGGACGGCTACGCGGGCTCGGGAAGGGTGGCTTCCGGGCCCGGGCTGCCGCCGAGCGCGGCGACGAGGCGTTCGCGTGCGCGTCCGAGGTGCCGGGTGATCACCTCGACCGCCGCATCGCCGTCGCCGGCCAGGACGGCGTCGAGGATCTGCTGGTGTTCGGCCGCGATGCTCGTGGTGGTGAGCAGCTGCTTGCCCTGCACCTGCACCATGCACAGCCGCACCTCGGACACGAGCGAGCCGAACATGCGGCTGGTGCGCGGGCTGCCCAGCGCGTCCACCAGGGCGGTGTGGAAGCGCATGTCGGGTTCGACGACGGTGAGCGGGTCGGCCTCGGTCATGGCCGAGATCTCGGCGTTGGCGGCCGACGCCGCCGGAGGCACCGCCCGGGTCTCGGCGAGCGCGCGCAGCACCACCGATTCCAGGTGCGCGCGGGTGCGGTAGATGTCGCGCACGTCGTCGGGGCCCAGCTGGGGCACGCGGGCGGTCTTGTGGGCGCTGCGCTGCAGTAGGCCCTCGCCGACGAGCTTCTCGATGGCGGCCTTGGCGGTCGGCCTGGCGACTTCGTAGGCGCGGGACACCTCGGCTTCGGTGAGGGCGTCCTCGTGCGTCAGCTCCCCGGCGAACACGCGCCGCCGCAGTTCCAGGGCGAGGGCGTCGACGATCGACAGGGCCTCGACGCGTCCGACCAATGCCCCGCTCCTTCCCGGCTCTCCGCGCACCCGCACGGACCTGCGCGAACACGAGCATTCTTGCACGACGCCGCACATGCATTCTTGACAGGAATGTGTACTTGTCTGACAATTCTGGGAAACGGTGACAGGCATCACAACGAGAGGCGCGCTATGTACCAACAGACACTCGACCCGATCGGCGGCTCACTCGCCTGGTCGGCCGTGGTCGCGGCGATCCCGCTGGCCGCGATGTTCGTCATGCTCGGCGTCTTCAGATGGAAGGCGCACCGTGCGGCCCTCGTCGGTCTGGCGCTCGCCGGGTGGGGCATGCCGCTCGGCCAGGCCGCCGCCGCGACCGCCGAGGGAGCCTTCTACGGCCTGTTCCCGATCTTGTGGATCCTCGTCAACGCCCTCTTCGTCTACAAGCTCACGGTTGTCACCGGCTGGTTCGAGGAGCTCGGCCGGGTCATCCGGTCCATCTCGGACGACCAGCGCATCCTCGCCATTCTCATCGCCTTCTGCTTCGGTGCGCTGCTCGAGTCGCTCGCCGGATTCGGCGCGCCCGTCGCGATCTCCGCGGCGATGCTCATGGCCGCGGGCATGGCACCGCTCAAAGCCGCGTGCACGTCCCTGCTGGCGAACACCGCGCCCGTGGCCTTCGGTGCGATGGGTGCCCCGATCCTCGCGCTCGCCGGGGTCACCGGGCTGCCGCTCGACGACCTGTCCGCGATGGCCGGCCGGCAGACGCCGTTCGTCGCGGCCGTCGTGCCGATGGTGATGGTGTTCCTCGTCGACGGCCGCCGCGGAGTTCGGCAGACCTGGCCCGTCGCGGTCGTCGCGGGCCTGACCTTCGGCCTCGCCCAGTTCGTCACCGCGAACTACCTCACTGTCGAGCTCACCGACGTCGTCGCCGCGATCGTCACGGTCGGCGCGGTGCTGGGCATGCTGAAGGTGTGGCAGCCGGAGGAGCGCCTGGTCGCCACGACCGACACCGCCCTCACCGCACCGGTCGGCGCCGGCACCGCGGTCGGCATCGCCGCCCCGCCGTCGCGTTTCGACGGATACAGCCGGACGCGGCGCACGCTGCTGGCCCTCGCCCCGTACCTGACGATCATCGCGATCTTCACCGTGGCGCAGATCCCGTTCGTCAAGACGTGGCTCACCGAGATCGGCACCGTGTCGTTCCGCTGGCCCGGACTCGACATCGTCGACGTCGACGGCAAGCCGCTGAGCGCGCAGACGTTCAAGCTCGACCACCTCAAGGCCACCGGCACCCTGTTGCTGCTCGCCGGGGCCGTCACGGCCGGGATGTACGGGATCGGCGTACGCCGCGCCGTCCGCGCCTACGCCGACACCCTCGTGCAGCTGCGCTGGACCATCGTCACCGTCACCTCGGTGCTCGCGTTGGCCTTCGTGATGAACCTGTCCGGTCAGACCGCCGGCCTGGGCATGGCGCTCGCGTCCGCGGGCGGGGTGTTCGCCCTCGTCTCGCCGCTGATCGGCTGGATCGGCGTGGCCATCACCGGATCCGACACGTCGTCGAACTCGCTGTTCGGCGTCATGCAGATGACCGCCGCGCAGCAGGCCGGGCTCGACCCGGTGCTCATGGCGGCGGCCAATTCGTCCGCGGGTGTGCTCGGCAAGATGCTCTCGCCGCAGAACCTGTCGGTCGCGGTGGCCGCGGTCGGCCTGGCCGGGGCGGAGGGTGTCATCCTGCGCCGTCTGATCGGCTGGAGCCTCGGGTTGCTCGTGTTCCTCACCGTCGTCATCTACCTGCAGTCCACCCCCGTTCTCGATTGGATGGTTCCGTGAACACCAGCGTCGTGACTCCCGTCCCCGACACCGAGCCGGTCGTCGCCGCGCTCGTCGACGCCCTCGGCGACGCCGTCGTCACCGATCCGGACCGGATGCTCGCCTATCGGCGCGACCAGTCGCTGCTCACGCCGGCCGGGATGCCGCTCGCCCTGGTCCGGGCGCGGGACACCGACGACGTCGTCGCCACCCTGACGATCGCGCACCGGCACGGCATCCCCGTCGTCACCCGCGGCGCCGGCACCGGTCTCGCGGGTGCGGCCAACGCCCTCGACGGCGGCATCGTGCTCAGCGTCGAGAAGATGAACGCCATCGTCGAAATCGACACCGAATCACGCACCGCCACAGTGCAACCCGGGGTGATCAACGGCGATCTCGCCGCCGCGGCCGCCGAGCGGGGGCTGTGGTACGTGCCGGACCCCGGCAGCCGCGCCGTCTCCACCATCGGCGGCAACCTCGCCACCAACGCCGGCGGCACCTGCTGCGCGAAGTACGGGGTCACGGCCGACCATGTCGCCCGCATCAAGGCGGTGCTCGCCGACGGGCGGATCATCCACACCGGCGCCGTCACCCGGAAGAACGTGGCGGGACTGAACCTCACGCAACTGCTCGTCGGGTCCGAGGGCACCCTCGCCGTCATCGTCGAGGCCACCGTGCGGCTGCGCGCCGCCGCCGCCGCGGCGGCCACGGTGGTCGCGAGCTTCCCGGAAACCGCGCAGGCCGTCGCCGCGGTGCTGGCGATCCGGGAGCAGGCCGAGCCGTGCCTCGTCGAACTGATGGACCGCACCACCATCGCCGCCGTCAACGACATGACGCACATGGGACTCGACGACACGGCCGGTGCGCTGCTGCTCGTCCAGTGCGACGGGCGCGACGCCGCCGCCGAAGCGCAGGTGTGTGCGCGGGCCTGTACCGCGGCGGGCGCCACCGAGGTGTACGACACCGCCGACCCGGTGGAGGGGGAGGAGTTCATGGCCGCGCGGCGGGTCGCGCTCACCGCGCTCGAGCGGTGTGGCAGCACCCTGCTCGACGACCTGGCCGTTCCCGTGCCGCGGCTGCCCGAGATGCTCGCGGCGATCGAGGCGATCGCCGCGCGGCACGAGCTGCTCATCGGCACGTTCGGGCACGCGGCGGACGGAAACCTGCATCCCACCATCGTGTTCGACGCCGCCGACGAGGTCGTCGCGGGGCGCGCCCGGCAGGCGTTCGACGAGATGGTCGCCGAATGCCTGGCGCTCGGCGGTTCGATCAGCGGAGAGCACGGCATCGGGGTGCTCAAACAGCCGTACCTCGAAACCCAGGTCGGCACGGTCGAGCGTGCGCTCATGCAGCGCATCAAGGCGGCGTTCGACCCGAGCGGGATTCTCAACCCGGGGCGCGGGATCTGACCGGCCGGCGACCCCCGGGGACGGACCCGTCGACGGACCTCCGTCCCTACCCGGCCGACGGCTGGTGGTGGCACGGTGGGAGGTGACATCGGCACCGGTGCGGAACGGGGGAGTGCGGCAGTGGCGACACAACCGGAATCCACGCGGCGGGAGCGGCTGCGCCGCGCCTTCGAACCCGCGCTGCTCGCCGTCACCCTCACCGCCCTGACGGCCGGGGGCATCGCCTGGCTTCTCGGTGCCCACGCCGTCGCCGACGCCTGCTGGATCGCCGGCACCGTCGTCGCGATCGTGCCCGCGACCTGGTGGGTGATCGACGCGCTGCGCCGCGGCCGCGTCGGGGTGGATCTGATCGCGGTGCTCTCCCTGGTCGGCACCCTGCTGGTCGGCGAGTACGTCGCCGGGGCGCTGATCGGCGTGATGCTCGCGTCGGGGCAGGCCCTCGACGCCGCCGCGGAACGCCGCGCCACCAAGGACCTGCGGGCCCTGCTCGAGCACGCCCCGCACACCGCGCGCCGCCGCGTCGGCGACGAGGTGCAGGTGGTGCCGCTCGGCGACGTCGTACCCGGGGACACCCTGGTCGTCGGGCCGGGCGAGGTGGTGCCGGTCGACGGCTGGATCACGTCCGAACTCGCGGTGCTCGACGAGTCCGTCCTCACCGGCGAGCCGATGCACGTGCAGCGCCGCACCGGGGAGGCCGTGCGCAGCGGCGTCGTCGCTGCCGGCGGCGCCTTCGAGATCCACGCCCGTGCCACCGCCGAGGACAGCACCTACGCCGGCATCGTGCGCCTGGCCCGCGAGGCCGCCGCCGAGAGCGCCCCGGTGGTGCGGATCGCGGACCGGGTCGCCGCGTGGTTCCTGCCGCTGTCGCTGACGGTGGCGGGGCTCGCGTGGCTGCTCAGCGGGTCGGCGACCCGTGCCGTCGCCGTGCTGGTGGTGGCCACCCCGTGCCCCCTGCTGCTCGCCGCGCCCGTCGCGATCGTCTCCGGTCTCTCCCGCGCTTCGCGCCTGGGGGTGGTGATCCGCAGTGGCGGCGCACTCGAGAACCTCGGGCACGCGACGACGCTGGTGATGGACAAGACGGGCACGCTCACCAGCGGCCGGCCCGCCGGCGCCGACATCGTCACCGCACCCGGGGGCGACGGCGCCGAGCTGCTGCGCCTGGCGGCGTCCGCCGACCAGCTCTCCCCGCACGTGCTCGCCGAGGCCATCGTGCAGGAGGCGAAGATGCGCGGGCTGACCCTGTCGCTGCCCACCGACGTCGCCGAGCAGGCCGGCACCGGCGTGGCCGCGACCGTCGACGGCCGGCGCGTCACCGTCGGCAGCCTGCCGCTGCCCGCCGACGCGCCCGGCTGGGCCCGGGCGGTGCTCAGCCGTGCCGCGCTCGACGGCGCCGTCGTCGCCTGGGTCACCGTCGACGGTGACCTGGCCGGCGCCCTGCTGCTCGTGGACCCGCTGCGCCGCGACGCCGCCCGCACGCTGCGGCGGCTGCGCTCGGCCGGGCTGGACCGGCTGGTCATGCTCACCGGCGACCGTCGCGAACCGGCCGAGGAGATCGGCTCCGTCCTCGGCCTCGACGGGGTCTATGCCGAGCAGACCCCGGCGGACAAGGTGAACGGTGTGCGTGCCGAGCGGGAGTCGGCGGTGACGGTGATGGTCGGCGACGGCGTCAACGACGCCCCCGCCCTCGCCGCCGCGACCGTCGGCGTCGCGATGGGCGCCCGCGGATCCACGGCGAGCTCGGAGGCGGCGGACATCGTGCTCACCACCGACCGCCTCGACCGGCTCGCCGATGCCATGGAGATCGCGCGTCGCTCCCGGCGTATCGCCGTGCAGAGCGCCACGGTCGGCATGGGCCTGTCGCTGGTCGCCATGGGCTTCGCCGCGTTCGGCTACCTGCCTCCCGCGGTGGGTGCGCTGCTGCAGGAGGGCATCGACGTCGCGGTGATCCTCAACGCCCTGCGCGCCCTGCGCGGCGACCGGGACCGGGAGCTGGCCCTGCCCGACGACACCGAGGCGATGCTGCACCGGTTCTCGGCCGAACACGACGTCCTGCGTGACGAGCTGTCGATCCTGCGCGACACCGCCCAGCTGCTCGCGTCCGGCGATCGGCCCGCCGCCCACACGGCGCTGCGCCGCGTCGACGCGTTCCTGTTCGACACGCTGCTGCCGCACGAGCAGGCCGAGGACAGCGAGCTGTACCCGGCGCTCGCGGTGCCGCTCGGCAGCGGGGAGGCGACCGCGACGATGAGCCGGATGCATGCCGAGATCGACCGGCTCAGCCGCCGCCTACGCACGCACCTGGCGCAGGCCGACGCCGCCGGCGGCCTGCGGCCGGACCAGTGCGACGACCTGCTCGCCTGCCTGTACGGGCTGTACGCGCTGCTGCGGCTGCACTTCGTGCAGGAGGAGGAGAACTACTTCACCCTCGCGCCCGAGGCCGAACGGGCGGACGGCTCGGCATGACCGGTCCGGGCGGACGGCTGCGGCCGTACGTATCCGGTTCTGCCGGTGCGATGTTCGCGGTGGGACGGCCGGGTCAACGCCGGGCTTCGGCCGCGATCATCGACAGAGTCGGCCGTGCCATGGCCCGCACGAACGGCCCGACCGCCGTCCAGTAGCGGCGGAAGAGTCTGCGGGCCTTTTCGTCGGTGCCGTGCACCCGGATCTCGGTGAGCAGGACGCAGGTCTGCGCGTCGTACGGCAGGACGGTGAAACTCCATGTGCCGACCCCGCATTCGGGAATCGCGATGCTCGACAGGGGCGCCCCGGGATCCCAGTCGACGCGGCCGTAACCCGGCTCCCACCACCGACCGACGAAGCCGAGCACGAGTTCCCGCCCCGGTTCCTCGGCGACCACCTCGAAGCCGCCCTGCGGACCGATCAGGTCACCGAGGCGGATCGAGCGGTGCGCCCGCACCTCCCGACGCCGCGGCGCGCGCACGGCGTCGAAGGCCATCCGGGCCAGATTGGGGGCGGCGATCACCGGGGACCGCATGAAGTCGATGCGCCGGATCGCGGCGAACGTGTCCCCGGCCGGGGCGTCGACCACCCGCGCGCGTACGACCCGCTGCTCGAAGACCGGCAGCTGCCGTTCGGTCGCGGTGGATTCACCGTCCGGCATTGTTGCTCCTCGGAAGCTGCGCGGTTCGAGTCGCCGACAGTTGCCGGACCATCACCCAGCGCGCGACGAGGTAGCCGAGGACACCGCCGTAGACGGCCTTCAGCACCAGGAACCATCCCGTCGACAGCCCCGACACACCGAGGAGGTGCAGCACCCAGATCGCGAGCACGGAGACGGCCGCGGCCGCCACCCCGAGCGACAGGCCCAGAGACCACGTGCCGGACGGCAATCGCGCCAGCCACCGACCGGCCTGCGGGGCGTCGGCGGTGGTCGCATCGAGCCCTGCGCGCAACGCCCGTCGCACCCCGGCAGCGGAGAACCAGGAGACGAGCACGGAGAGGATGATCGCGGTCAGCGCGATGTCGACGACGATCCCGTCGGCCGACCACAGCGGCACGAACGTCGTGCCGCGCTTTCCCGCCCACGCCAGCAGCGGATTGACGACGACGTTCACCAGGCCGGTGACGACGGCCTGCTTCCGGACGTACGAGGCAGCAGAATCCACGGCGCGTCCTCCTGATCACGGCCCGCGGAAGCGGGCCCCTCTCATCGTGAACCGCGGAACCGTGCTCGTTCCAGGGCCGTAGGTCCCCAGCGACGCCGCACGGGCGATGCCGACGCGGCGAAGGCCCGACGTCCTGCCCTCGGTCGCGGGTTCGTCGTCGTCGCACTAGCTCAGGCGAACCGTGCCTCCCGGGTGCAGTTGGGCGACCCGGCCGCGGCATTCGATCTCGATCGGCGCCTGCATCCCGGGACCGGCGCTCACCTGCACCTCTGTGCCGCTGATGCGCAGGCGAAGGCGGTGCCCCCGGTAGAAGATCGGGAATTCGAGGGCACCGAGTGGTTCGGGCCACTGCGGGGCGAACACGAGCCGGTCGCCCCGGGTCTCGAGGCCGGGGACGCACCGCTGCAACAGATCGACGCTGCCGGCCATGGCCGCCAGGTGGATACCCTCCATCGTGGTGCCGCCCTGGATATCGGCGATGTCGGCTTTCAGCGCCTGGTAGAAGAAGTCGACGGCCTCGTCCCGGTGGGCGCGTGCCAGCACCCAGGAATGGACGACCCCGCTCAGGGTGGAACCGTGCGACGTTCGCGCCATGTAGTAGTCGATGGTCCGCGGGATGTCCTCGTTCGGGAACCGGTAGCCGAGCCGTTCGAGCAGTTCCCGCAGTTCGTCGGAGGACAGCAGATAGAACAGCATCAGCACGTCGGCCTGCTTCGACGCCTGGTAGCGGTTGACGTCGTCGCCCTCGGCCTCGAGGATCCGGTCGAGGCGCTGGATGTCGCCGTAGCGCCGTCGGTAGCCGTCCCAGTCCAGTTCGGCGAGGCGTTCGTACCCCTCGAACTGGCTGAGGACACGATCGTGGAACGGGACGAACATTCTGCGGGTGACGTCCTCCCAGCGCGCCGTCTCCTGCGCGTGCAGCCCCAGGGCCTGGGTCAGGTACGAGCGGATCTGCAGCGGGATCAGCTCGAGCGCCTCGAGGGCGCGCAGGATCACCCAGACCGACATGACGTTGGTGTACGCGTTGTTGTCGATTCCGTCGTACGGTGCGTCGGGGTAGCCGGAATGGAACTCGTCGGGGCCGATGACGCCGCGGATGCTGTACCGTCCGCGTTCCTCGTCGTAGGACGCGAGATCGGCGTAGAAGCGGGCGATCTCCACGAGCATCTCGGCGCCGTACTCGATCAGGAACTCCAGGTCGCCGGTCACCTGGTAGTACTGCCACACGTTGTGGGCGATCGCGATGCCGGTGTGGTGCTGGCGCCGGCTGGGGTCCGGGTTCCAGCGGCCGGATCTGGGATTGAGGTGCAGTTGCGGGCTCTCCTCGCGGCCGTCGCTGCCCGACTGCCACGGGAACATCGCACCGCGGTGACCGGCTTCGCGCGCCATCCGGCGGGCCTCCCGCAGGCGGCGGTAGCGGTAGCGCAGCAACGACCGGGTCAGCGTGGGCAGCCGCAGGTTCAGCACCGGGAACACGAACAGCTCGTCCCAGAAGACGTGCCCGCGGTACGCCTCGCCGTGCAACCCCCGTGCCGGCACGCCCACGTCGAGGTCGGCGGTGTTCGCGGAGACCGTCTGCAGCAGGTGCAGAAGATGGAACCGGAGGACTCGCAGGGCGTGGCCGTGGCCCGGACCCTCGTACTCGATGCCCAGGTGGTCCCACAGATATCCCCAGGCGAGCACATGGCCGTCGAGCAGTTCGTCGAACCGGCCCAGCCGGGGAAGCCAGCGGGCGGCTTCGTCGGCCGGCTCGGAGACCGCCTGATCGCGCCCGGTGAACACCGCCACCATCTTCTCCAGCGTCACGGGCCGGTCCGTCTCGACGTCGACGGTGATGTCGTGTCCGATCCGATCGTCGCCGTCGACCAGCCGGTACTCGCCGGCAACGGGCTCCCCGTCGCACCACACCGTGTTCCGGGCCGCCATCGCCACCGGTATCCGCGACTGGTTGGTCTGCACCGCCAGCAGCACCGAGTCGACGGACAGCGCGGTGGCTTGCAGCGGCTTGAGGTGCTGGTCGGCGAGGTCGCGATAGCGCTCGACGAGGGAGTTCCGGACCGCGCCGTCCAGCAGCGAGCGGATCTCGAGCCGGCCCGACCAGTCTTCGGCCACGATCGTCGTCTCGAGGGCGCAGGCGTGCGGCAGATGCATGGCAACCAGGCGCCGCTGCCGCACCGACGTGGTGCGCCCCGCCGCGTCGCGGAATCGGAACCGCCGGATGAGGACGGCGCGGCGGAGGTCGAGGTATTGGCGGTAGTCGAGCAGCTCTGCGGTGTCGAGGTCGAACCACTGCCCGCCGTCGACCCGGAAGGTCACCGGCAACCAGTTCGGCAGGTTCACCAGGCTCTCGTGGTCGATGGCACTCCCCGCCACATCGTCCTGGAGACGGTTGAAGATGCCGGCCACATAGGTGCCGGGGTAGTGCACGCCGTCCGCGCGGGATTCGGGCGCGCAGCCTCGGGTGGCGAAGAAGCCGTTCCCGACGGTGCAGAGGGCCTCGCGCAGCTTCTCGGTGAGCGGGTCGTAGCCCTCGAAGAACATCGTCCAGGCGTCGTCCGGGGGCGGCGCGATCCCCGGGTCGCTGCCGAGCAGATCCGCCAGCCGCTCCAGTAGCTCACGAACCCGGTCCGGACCGTCGACCGCGAATTGTGCCGTCGACCGCCGATCGCCTTCCTCGCTGTAGCGCACGACGATGCCGATCCCGGTCGATGTCAGGGTGCCGAACGCGTCGTCGTCGGTGAGGTCGTCGCCGATGTAGACCGGCATCGGGTCGTCTGCGCCGCGGAGGTGCTCGAGCACCCAGGCCACCGCCCGCCCCTTGTCCCAGTCCACATCGGGGCGGAGCTCGGTGACCTTGCGTCCGCTCGTGACGCGGAGCCGGACGTCCCGGTCGGCCGCATCGTGCACTGCTGCGACGACCTCCTCGATCCGGTCCTCGGCGACGTTGCGGTGATGAACTGCCACGGCGAAACGCTTGTGCTCCACCAGAACGCCGGGCACGCCGGCCAGGCGGTCCCGCAGGGCGCCGGCGATTCGCTCGAGGTCGGGCACCGCGGGGACGGCGGCATCGTTCCGGTGGTACTCGCCGTCCGGCCCGACGAGTTCGAAACCGTGGTTACCCGCATACCAGAGTCCGGGCACGCCGACCCGTGCCTGCACGTCGGTCACGTCGCGGCCGCTGATCACGCCGACGGGGCAGTAGCGGGCCAGCCGGGCAAGCTCTTTCGCCGCGCCCTCGACCAGGGTGGCAGCGGTGGGATCGTTCACGAGGTGGGCGAGGGTGCCGTCGAAGTCCAGGAACACGGCGTAGCGCCGGGTGCGCAGGATGGCGGTCGCCTGGTGACGAGATGCCAAGGCGTCCGGGATTTCCGACAGCCGGCGCTCGCGGGGGCGCGGTTCGACCGTGGGGGTGGTCATCGGCTCGGCTCGGATGATGAGTGCATGGCAGTCTGTCCCTCCGCACCGTTGCAGGACAGGCCCACAAGGGGTTCCCCATTCTATGACGGGACCGGCGGCGTGCAGTCCGTTTCGGTGCAGGCTACGACCAGGTCCTCGGATTGAAGACGACGTAGAACCAGGCGTTCGTCGTAGGGTCCCACGAACAGGACACGAGGACGACGGCGCCGATGGACCGATCGAACGCCTCGGCCTTGGGACAGACGGCGTCGCCGTCCGGTCCGGCGAACTCGGCGCGGTAGAGCGGACCGATGCGCCACGGCGCGGCGGTGGCCGTTCCGGCTCCCACGGTGGCCCCCAGGACGATCGCGGCGACGACGAGACCGGCGAGTGCTGCGGCCCTGTGGGCGACGTTCTTCGACACGAGGACTCCTTCGGCGTGGGAACGGTCCGGGCGCAGGCACACCGTCGCGACCCTGAACTCTGCCGAAGCCCGCTCTCGATGATCACCGGTGGGTGCCCGGCGCGCAGGCGTTCGCACGAACCGGTACGTATGTATCCGGTCTCAGTCCTCCAACCGCTCGGCCTCCTCGATCGCCGCCTGCAACTGGTCCAGCAGTGCCTTCGCCTGCACGATGTCGAGGGCGACGCCGAGGCCTTCCGGCAGGTCGAGCACGACGCCGGGCCCGTTCGCGCGGGCGGTGACGGGATGGTCGCCGGTCGTATCGGTCATTGAGAGTCCTTCCGGTTCGGGGGCGCGCTTGCCGGGTCTCAGTGTGCCCGGAAGAACTACCGTGTGGGGCGGGAGCGTACGGCGACGGGAAGGGGGAGCGATGGCAGTGACCAGCGCCGGCCTTCTGCTGTACCGGATCGACGCCGACGGCGTGCTCGAGGTGTGGATCGTGCACCCGGGCGGGCCGTACTGGGTCGGCAAGGACGAGGCGGCCTGGTCGATCCCCAAGGGGGTCTACGGCGACGACGAAGACCCGTTCGCCGTGGCCTTGCGAGAGTTCGAGGAAGAATGCGGGATGCCCGCGCCCCAGGTGAACTACGAGATGCTCGGGCGGTTCAAGCAGCCCTCCGGCAAGATCGTCACCGTCTACGCCGGTGAGACCGCCGACGATCTGGCCTTCGTCGGCAGCAACACCTTCGACCTGGAGTGGCCGCCGCGGTCCGGAAAGGTGCAGAGCTTTCCCGAGGTGGACGACGCTCGCTGGTTTCCGCCCGCCGTCGCGGCCATCAAGCTCGTGAAGGGGCAACGCCCGATCCTCGCCCGGCTCGGCGAGCGCGTGCACGCTGCCGGCCGGTCGTTCGCGTCCGGTCCGCCGGTGCCCGGTGCAGGAACGGAAGAACCGGGCATATGAGCAAGACCGTGCTCGTCACCGGAGGAGGGCGGGGGCTCGGCCGGGCCACGGCCGAGAAGCTCGCCGCTCGGGGACATCGCGTCCTGCTCACCGCGCGAACCCGCGCTGCCGCGGAGGACGCAACCGAAGCGATCCAGCGGACGGATCCCGACGCTCGGGTCGAGCCGCGCTGGGTCGATCTGTCTTCTCTGGAGCAGGTCCGGTTCTTCGGCGTCGCGGAAGCCGAGCGGGGCGAACCGATCGACGTGCTGCTGCATGTCGCCGGCATCCTGCAGACGAGCAAGGAACGCCGGCTCACCGTCGACGGGTGCGAGGAGACCCTCGCCGTCAACGTCCTGGCTCCGTTCCTGCTCACCGCCCTGCTCCTGCCCGCACTCGAGCGCAGCCCGTCGGCGCGTGTGGTCACCGTCGGCTCGCGGCTGCACCTGCCCGGCTCCCGCGGAGCGCCGGTGGACTTCGACTTCGCCGACGTCCAGCTCGAGCACGGCTACAACCCCGAGCGGGCATACAAGAATTCCAAGCTGGCGGTGATGTGGTTCACCTACGAGCTCCAGCGCCGCCTCGCCGGGCGGCCGATCACTGCGAACGCCGTGTGTCCCGGTTTCGTGCCCACCACCGCTGCTGCGAGCACCCGCGGTCTGATGCGGCTGATCATGGCGCACGTGTTGCCGCACATGCCCTTCGCCACGTCCGTCGATGCGGCCACCGATTCGCTGGTGTTCACGGCGGTCGACCCGTCGCTCGACGGGGTGGGCGGAAAGTTCTTCGGCGAGTGTCACGAAATCGACTCCAGCGCGCAGTCCCACGACGTTGCCCAGGCCGGACGTTTCTGGACGATCGCCGAACATCTCACCGGTCTCGCCTGACCTGTCGCGCCGATGGTGGGACGTGGCCGGCCCCGCGAGGACGCGAGATCTCCGTGCAGTGCTTACGGGCGCTGAGTGGAGTGTGGTGCGCCTTCGTCGATCTTGTTCGAACCCTGCAGGCGCACCCCGGCCGGAGGCCGGCAGTGTCCCAGTGCCCCCGGCAGGACTCGAACCTGCGACCTAGAGATTAGAAGGCTCTTGCTCTATCCAGCTGAGCTACGGAGGCGCGGCCAGAATCTTAACCGTTCGCCGCGGCGGCCCTCACCGGCGGCCCGCGGCGAGGGTCTGCGCCATGAAGTTCAGCGCCTGCGGCCACGACAGGGCGTACGCGTCGGCGTTGACAGGGTTGCCGTGCCGGGCGCGGGTGCTGAAGCCGTGTTCGGCGCCGGGGTAGACGTGCACGATCGTCGCGCCCGAGGTGCGGGACAGCAGCGACCGCTGCAGGTCGGCGAACACGTCGGCCGTCATGATCGTGTCGGCGCCGGCGTGCAGCACCATCACCGGTGCGGCGATGCGCGCGGCGTCGGCGACGGTGTCGTGAGTGTGGTTCGCGGCCGGGACGGCCGGGATCGACGGATGGTAGGCGATCACGTTCGCAAGCCGCTCGTCGCGCGCGCCGGCGAGCAGCGCGAGGCGCCCGCCGAGGCAATAACCGAGCACGCCGACGCGTTCGGCGCCGAGCTCGCCCAGCAGGTGGTCGGTCAGCCCGCGGATCTCGGCGAGCGCGGCATCGTCGTCGAGGCCGTTCATGAGTTCGTAGAGGCGTTCCCTCGGGGTGTCGTCGGCGTTCGGGCCGTGGAACGGATCCCACACCAGCGCGGTGATCCCGGTGGCTGCGATGTCCTCGGCGTACTCGCGCACCTGCGCGCCGATTCCGGTGATCATCGGCAGCAGCACCATGCCCACGCCGCTGCCGTCCCGGGGCGCCGCGAGGTAGCCCTGCAGCGGCCCGACCGCGACGACGGAGGTGCGGATCTCGTTCATTCGGGCAGACGTCCTTCCGGCCGGGTGTGTGCGTCCGAATCTATCGGGCGGCGAATCCGCCCGTCGCGCCGCAAGCGCGGGCATACACTCCGTAGGTAGCTGAAATGTGAGGTATGCCACATGCAAATACCTTCGGCTTTCGAATACGAGCGCGCCACCGGCATCGATCACGCCATCGCACTCCTCGACGAACGCGGCGAGGAAGCCCGGGTCGTCGCGGGCGGGCACAGTCTCCTGCCGATGATGAAACTGCGGCTCGCCGCCCCCGAATGCCTGATCGACATCAACGACCTGGCCGGCGAGCTCGGCTACATCGCCGTCGAGCCCGACGTCGTGCGGATCGGCGCGCTGGCGCGGCACCGCGAACTCCTCGAAAGCGAGGCGCTCGCCGAGATCTTCCCGATCTTCCGCGACGCCGAACGGGTCATCGCCGATCCCGTCGTGCGCAACCGCGGCACGATCGGCGGGTCGCTGTGCCAGGCCGACCCCGCCGAGGACCTGTCCACCGTGTGCGACGTCCTCGACGCCTCGGTCGTGCTGCGCGGTCCGCACGGCAGCCGGACGCTGACGATGGAGGAGTTCCATCTCGGCCCCTACGAGACGACCGCCGCCCCCAACGAACTGCTCGTCGAGGTCCGGCTGCCGCGACGGGGCCGCGGGTCGAGCGCCTACGCCAAGGTCGAGCGACGAACGGGGGACTGGGCGATCGCCGCGGCCGGCGCCGCGGTGTGGATGGGTGACGGGGCCATCGACGACGCCCGCGTCGGTCTCACCGCGCTCCGGGCGGACCCGCAGGCTTTGGCCGGCATCTCCGATCGGCTGCGCGGCGCGACGCCGTCCGAGGACCTCTACCGCGAGGCCGGCGAACTCGCCGCCGCCGCCAGCGACCCGGTCGCGGACCAGCGCGGCACCGTCGACTACAAACGCCACCTCGCCGCGGAACTCACGGTGCGCACCCTGCGGCGCGCCGTCGAGCGGCTCACCACCTCCGAAAGGGGTTGACCCGATGCGTGTTTCGATGACCGTCAACGGTGACGAGGTCAGTGCCGAGGTGGAACCGCGGCTGCTGCTCGTCCACTTCCTGCGCGATCACCTCGGCCTGACCGGCACGCACTGGGGCTGCGATACCAGCAATTGCGGCACCTGCGTCGTCGCGGTCGACGGCGAGCCCGTCAAGTCGTGCACCATGCTCGCCGTCATGGCGAGCGGCCACGACGTGCGCACGGTCGAGGGACTCGAGCGCGACGGCGTGCTCGACCCCGTGCAGGAGGGCTTCATGCGCTGCCACGGGTTGCAGTGCGGCTTCTGCACCCCCGGCATGATGATCACCGCCCGGGCCCTGCTCGACCGCAACCCGGACCCCGACGAGCAGACCATCCGCGAGGCGATCTCCGGGCAGATCTGCCGCTGCACCGGCTACACCACCATCGTGCGGTCCATCCGCTGGGCCGCCGAGCACCCCGTCACCGAGAAGGCGCCGTCATGACCGCCGTCGACCCCACCCCCGAGCTGCTCGACACCGTCGACAACGACAAGAAGCCGTGCGGTCACGGGCGCATGCTGCGCAAGGAGGACCCGCGTTTCATCCGCGGCCACGGCCGCTTCGTCGACGACGTGCAGCTGCCGGGCATGCTGCACCTGGCGATCCTGCGCTCACCCGTGGCCCACGCGAAGATCCTCGGCATCGACACCACCGCCGCGCAGGCCCACCCGAAGGTGAGGGCCGTCGTCACCGGCGCCGACCTCGCGGACAAGGGCCTGGCATGGATGCCGACCCTGTCCAACGACGTCCAGGCCGTCCTCGCCACCGACAAGGTTCGCTTCCAGGGCCAGGAGGTCGCCTTCGTCGTCGCCGACGACCGCTACTCGGCGCGCGACGCCCTCGAGCTCATCGACGTCGAGTACGACATCCTCGACCCGGTCGTCGACGTCCGCCGCGCGCTCGCGCCCGAGGCGCCCGTGATCCGCACCGACCTCGAGGGCAAGACCGACAATCACTGCTTCGACTGGGAAACGGGGGACGCCGCCGCCACCGAGGCCGCGTTCGCGAAGGCCGACGTGATCGCCCGGCAGGAGATGGTCTATCCCCGCGTGCACCCGGCGCCCATGGAAACCTGTGGCGCCGTGGCCGATTACGACCGTATCAGCGGCAAGCTCACGCTCTGGTCGACCAGTCAGGCGCCGCACGCCCACCGCACCCTCTACGCCCTCGTCGCCGGTCTGCCCGAACACAAGATCCGGGTGATCGCCCCGGACATCGGCGGCGGGTTCGGCAACAAGGTGCCCATCTATCCCGGGTACGTCTGCGCGATCGTCGCCTCGCTCGTGACCGGCAAGCCGGTCAAGTGGATGGAGGACCGCAGCGAGAACCTGGTGAGCACCGGCTTCGCGCGCGACTACGTGATGGTCGGCGAGATCGCCGCGACCCGGGAGGGAAAGATCCTCGCGATCCGCACCCAGGTCCTCGCCGACCACGGCGCGTTCAACGGCACCGCCGCCCCGGTGAAGTACCCGGCCGGGTTCTTCGGGGTGTTCACCGGCAGCTACGACATCGAGGCCGCCTACTGTCACATGACCGCCGTCTACACCAACAAGGCGCCCGGCGGCGTGGCCTACGCGTGCTCGTTCCGCATCACCGAGGCCGTCTACCTCGTCGAGCGGCTCGTGGACTGCCTCGCCTACGACCTCGAGCTGGATCCGGTGCAGCTGCGGCTGCGGAATCTGCTTCGCCCCGAACAGTTCCCGTACACGAGCAAGACCGGTTGGAAATACGACTCCGGCGACTACGAAACCACCCTGCGCAAGGCCGTGGAGATGGTCGGCTACGACGAACTGCGCCGCGAGCAGGCCGAACGCCGCGCGCGTGGCGAGCTGATGGGCATCGGCGTGGCGTTCTTCACCGAGGCCGTCGGCGCCGGCCCCCGCAAGGACATGGACATCCTCGGCCTCGGCATGGCCGACGGCTGCGAACTGCGCGTGCACCCCACCGGCAAGGCGGTGGTGCGGCTGTCGGTACAGACCCAGGGGCAGGGCCACGAGACCACGTTCGCGCAGATCGTCGCCGAGGAACTGGGCATCCCACCCGAGGACATCGACGTCGTGCACGGTGACACCGACAACACCCCGTTCGGTCTCGGCACGTACGGCAGCCGGTCCACCCCGGTCTCCGGCGCGGCCGCCGCCCTCGTCGCCCGCAAGGTGCGCGACAAGGCCCGGATCATCGCCTCCGGCATGCTCGAGGTGTCCGTCGCCGACCTCGACTGGGTCAAGGGCGCCTTCCACGTCAAGGGCGATCCGACCGCGTCGGTGACCATTCAGGACATCGCGATGCGGGCGCACGGCGCCGGCGATCTGCCCGAGGGCGTCGAGGGCGGACTCGAGGCGCAGATCTGCTACAACCCCGAGAATCTCACCTACCCGTACGGGGCGTACTTCTGCGTCGTCGACATCGATCCCGGGACGGCGGAGGTGACGGTGCGCCGGTTCCTCGCCGTCGATGACTGCGGCACCCGCATCAACCCGATGATCATCGAGGGGCAGGTGCACGGCGGCATCGTCGACGGCATCGGCATGGCACTGATGGAGATGATCGAGTTCGACGAGGACGGTAACTGCCTCGGCGGCTCGCTCATGGACTACCTGATCCCCACGGCGATGGAGGTGCCCCACTTCGAGACCGGCTTCACCGTCACCCCGTCGCCGCACCACCCGATCGGCGCGAAGGGCATCGGCGAGTCCGCGACCGTCGGCTCGCCGCCCGCGGTGGTCAACGCCGTCGTCGACGCGCTGCGCCCCTTCGGGGTGCGGCACGCCGACATGCCGCTGACCCCGTCGCGGGTGTGGGAGGCGATGCAGGGCCGGCCCACCCCGCCGATCTGACCGACCGGCCCGAACCAGGGAGAGCCACATGGATCTGACGGTGCGCGCCGCGGAACTGACCCGCCGGCGACGGGCGTTCGTCCGCGCCACGGTGGTGCGCGCCCAGCGGCCGACGTCCGCCCGCGCCGGCGACTGCGCGCTGGTGCTCGACGACGGCACGATCGAGGGCTTCGTCGGCGGCCAGTGCACCGAGACCTCGGTGCGCGACGCCGCGCGGCAGGCCCTGAACACGGGGGAAAGCATCCTGCTGCGGGTCCTGCCCGGCGCGACGCAGACCTTCCCGGACACTCCGGGGGCGACCGTCGCGGTCAACCCGTGCCTGTCCGGCGGCGCGACGGAGATCTTCCTCGAGCCGCAACTGCCCACCCCGATCCTCGTCGTCTCCGGGTCGACGCCGGTGGCCGAGGCCGTCGCGGACATCGCCGCGCGGCTCGACTTCGCCGTCACCCGCCCCGGCCCGGGCGCCGCCCCCGACGCCGACGCCACCGCCGTCGTCGTCGCGAGCCTCGGCGGCGAGGAGGCCGGGATGATCCGGGCCGCCCTCGACGCCGGCATCGGCTACGTCGGCCTCGTCGCCAGCCGGCGGCGCGGCGCCGACGTGCTCGCGCAGGCCGAGGTGCGCCCCGACGAACGGGCCCGCGTGCACACCCCCGCGGGTCTCGACATCGGTGCGCGCACCGCCGCGGAGATCGGGCTGTCGATCGTCGCCGAACTGGTGCAGGCGATCCGCCGCGAGGGCCTCGGTGCGCCCGTCGCGCCGGCCGCGCCGCCGCACACCGCGGTGGACCCCGTGTGCGGGATGACCGTCACCGTCACCGCCGACACCCCGCACCTGACCGACGCCGGCGCGGACGTGTGGTTCTGCTGCCCGGGCTGCCGCCGCACCTACCAGAAGGAACACGCCGCGTGTTCGTGACGGGACCGGCCCCGGGAGCCGGCCGATGAGCGTGTTCGGCGGCGTCGACGACGTCATCCGCCGGTTCGACGACCAGGACTACCTGCTCGACGAGGGCACCGCCACCGCCCTGTATCTCGCGGTGGAGCTCGGCCGGCCGCTGCTGCTCGAGGGCGAGCCCGGCGTCGGCAAGACCACCGCCGCCAAGGCCCTCGCCGCCGCCGTGGGCACCGAGCTGATCCGGCTGCAGTGCTACGAGGGCCTCGCCGCGAGCGAGGCCCTCTACGACTGGAACTACCAGCGGCAACTGCTCGCGATCCGGCTCGCCGAGACCCGGGGTGAGAGTCTGAGCGAGGCCGACCTCTACACCGAGGAGTTCCTGCTCGAGCGGCCGGTGCTGCGCTGCGTGCGGCACCGCGGCCCCACCGCGCCGGTACTGCTCATAGACGAGATCGACCGGGCCGACGACGAGTTCGAGGCGCTGCTGCTCGAGTTCCTCGGCGAGTTCTCCGTCACGATCCCCGAACTGGGCACCCTCACCGCCGTGCGGCCCCCGATCGTCGTGCTCACCTCCAACCGCAGCCGCGACCTGCACGACGCGCTGCGCCGGCGCTGCCTCTACCACTGGATCGACTACCCGGACCGGGACCGCGCCGTCGCGATCCTGCGCCGCACCGTCCCCGCCGCGAACCTCGCGCTCGTCGAATCGGCCGCCGACTTCGTCGCCTCCGTGCGCCGGCTGGACCTGGACAAGGCGCCGGGCATCGCCGAGACCATCGACTGGGTGTCCGCGCTCGTCGCGCTCGGGGTGGGGGATCTGGTCCACCCGGGCGCGGTGGCGACGCTGACCGCGCTCGCCAAGACCCCCGACGACCGGACCACGATCCGTGCCGAGTACGAGGAGTACCGGGCGTGAGCACCGCGCTGCTGCTGCGCGGCGTCGACCTCGCCGCGTTCACCGTGGCGCTCACCGACCGGTTGCGCCGCGCCGGCGTGCCCGTCGCCGCGACCGCCGCCGCGACCTTGGTGCGGGCGCTGCGGCTGTACCCGCCGCGCACCCGCAGCCGGCTGTACTGGACCGCGCGGGTGGCCCTCGTCGATCGGCAGGACGCGCTCGCGGCGTTCGACGCCGTGTTCGCCGAGGTCTTCGACCACCAGGTCCTCGCCGTCGACCCGCACGCCCGCCGCACCGGCCCCGACGGGACGGTCGGTGCCGGCGACGCCGTCGTGCAGGGTGCGGCGCCGAACCCGGCGCCGGCGTCGCCGCAGCCGGGCGTGCCGTGGCACACCCGCAGGCCGCGCCGGTCCGGCGAACCGCCCGAGACGGTCCGGCCCGGGCCGTGGGCCCCGAGCCCCGTCGAGATCCGCGCCGACCAGCCGTTCGCCGACCTGCGGCCCGAGGACCTGCGCACCCTGGGACAGTGGCTCGAGCAGGCCCGGGTGCGCTGGCCGCGGCGCCTCGGCCGCCGCCGCACGCCGCACCACCACGGCCGCCTCGACGTGCGCGCCACCCTCGACGCGTCCCGGCACACCGGGTTCGAACTGGTGCGCCTGCGCCGCGCCCGCCCGATCCGCCGTCCGCGCCGGATCGTGGTGCTGTGCGACGTGAGCCGCTCCATGCACGGCTACGCCGACATCTACCTGCACCTGATGCGGGCCGCGGTGCGCGCCGGCGACGCCGAGGTGTTCGCGTTCTCCACGAGCCTGACCCGGCTCACCGCGACCCTGGCGCACCGCTCCGCCGAGCACGCGGTCGCCCGCGCCAACGACACGGTCGTCGACCGCTACGGCGGCACCCACATCGCCGGCAGCCTCGAGGCGTTGCTCGCCTCCCACCACGGCAACCTGCTGCGCGGCGCCGTCGTGTTCGTCGCCTCCGACGGGTGGGACAGCGACGATCCGCAGGCCCTCGGCCGGGCCGTCGCGCGGGTGCGCCGCCGCGCACACCGGCTGATCTGGCTCAACCCGCGGGCCGGCCGGCCCGGGTACCGTCCCGACACCGGGCCGATGGCGGCGGCGCTGCCGCACTGCGACGCCCTGCTGGCGGCCGACACCCTCGATGCCCTGCGCGCGGCGTTCGATCTCGACCCGGCTGCCGGCCGGGTGGCGCACGTCTCCGACGGCCCGTCGTAGCGGCGCTCGTCGAGGTCCTACCCTGTTAGGTATGGCATCACCCGAGCTCGCGTCGGCCGCGCCGACGTCCTCGCCGCCGGCCGGGCGGCGCAACACGTCGGCACTGTACGTCCTCCTCGGGCTCGTCGCCGCGGTCGTCGCGCCGATTGTGGTCGGCCTGTCCGCCGCGCAGGCGCTGGTGCTGCTGGGCATCCCCGACCCCGGTCCGCTCACCACCTACGGGCTGCCCGCGGTGCGGGCGATCGCGGAGGTCGCGGCCGTCGCCGCGTTCGGTTCGCTGTTCTTCGCCGCGTTCCTGGTGCCGCCGCAGCGCAGCGGGGTGCTCGACGTGGACGGCTACAGGGCCGTGCGCACCGCGGGCGCCGCCGCCCTGATCTGGGCGTTCTGCTCGGCGGTGCTGGTGCCGCTGACCCTGTCCGACACATCCGGGCAGCCGCTGGCCGAGGCGCTGAAGCCGGAGAACCTGTGGGGTGCGATCGGGCAGATCGACACCGCGCTCGCGTGGGCGTGGACGGCGGCGCTCGCCCTGATCCTGGCGGTGCTGATCCGCGCCGCGGTGCGCTGGTCGTGGGTGCCGTACCTGCTCCTGCTGTCCCTGGTGACGCTGATGCCGCTGGCCCTGACGGGGCACTCGTCGTCGGGCGGATCGCACGACATGGCCACCAACAGCCTGGTGCTGCACCTGGTCGCGGCGGCGGTGTGGGCGGGCGGCCTGTTCGCCCTGCTCGCCCACGGGTGGCGCCGCGGCGCGCACACCGACCTCGCCGCCCGCCGGTTCTCGTTCGTCGCCGGGGTGGCCTTCGCGGTGATGGCCCTGAGCGGCATCGTCAACGCCGCGGTGCGGCTGCCGGCCGACGAGTTGCTCACCAGCACCTACGGCCGGCTCGTCCTGGCCAAGGCGCTGGCGCTGATCGCCCTGGGCGCCCTCGGATGGATGCAGCGGCGCCGCGCGCTGCCCGCGCTCGAGGCGAACCCCGACGACCGGGGCGCGCTCGTCCGGTTCGCGGCCGTCGAGGCCGTCATCCTGGCCGCCACCGTCGGACTGGCCGTGGGGCTGGGCCGTACCCCGCCGCCCCCGCCGGCGACGGTGCCGTCGCTGCTCGAGGTGGAGCTGGGCTACAACCTGGACGGCCCCCCGACGGTCGGCACCCTCTTCTTCGGCGCGTGGCGCTTCGACCTGATCTTCGGCACGATCGCCCTGGTTCTCGCGGTCGGCTACGCGATCGGGCTGTGGACGCTGCGCCGGCGCGGCGACAGCTGGCCCGTCGGCCGGTCGATCGCCTGGTTCTCCGGCTGCTTCGTGCTGCTGGTCGCCACGTCGTCGGGCGTGGGCATGTACTCGCCGGCGATGTTCAGCGTGCACATGGGCGCCCACATGGCGATGTCGATGCTGGCGCCCGTGCTGCTCGCCCTCGGCGGGGCGATGACCCTGGCGCTGCGGGCCTTCAAACCGGCGGGCCGCGACGGCTACCCCGGCCCGCGTGAATGGCTCCTGGCGTTCCTGCACAGCCCGCCGTCGCGGTTCTTCACCCATCCGGTCGTCGCGTCGGTGATGTTCGTCGGCGGCTTCTACGCGCTGTACCTGGGCGGGATCTTCGAGGCCAACGCCGACAGTCACGCCGCGCACGTGCTGATGAACCTGCACTTCCTGATGAGCGGCTACCTGTTCTACTGGGTCGTGATCGGCGTGGACCCGTCGCCGCGCGACGTGACGCCGGTGACGAAGCTGGCGATGGTGTTCGGCTCGCTGCCGTTCCACGCGTTCTTCGGTGTGACCCTGATGAGCATGGGCACGGTGATGGCCGAGTCCTACTACCGCGGTCTCGGCCTGGCCTGGAACAGCGACCTGTTCGCCGACCAGAAGGTGGGCGGCAGCATCGCCTGGTCGGCCGGGGAGATCCCGCTGGTGCTGGTGATGCTGGCCCTGCTGGTGCAGTGGTCGCGCAGCGACGAGCGCACCGCGCGACGGGTGGACCGCGCCGCCGAGCGGGACGACGACGCCGATCTCGCCGCCCACAACGCGATGTTCGCCGAGCTGGCGCGGCGGGACCGCGAGGGCCACTAGGGTCGCCGGCGCCGCGCGGTCTCGGTGCGCAGTCGCACGCCGACCGCGGAGAGCAGCGCGACGGCCGCCGCGCCGCCGGCCGCGACGGCGGCCGGGGTGGAGGTGAAGCCGGTGTCGCCGCTGCGGGCCACCGCGATCCACACCAGCCCCCACGCCATGGCCGCGGCGACGGCGAGCCGCCCGTGCCCGGCGACGGCGAGGAGCACCGACACCGCGGCGACCACGACCAGGACGAGCACCGCCCAGGTGTCGGCGCCCAGCGCGAACGGGTCGACCTCCGCGGCGCGCAGCGCCGCCGCGGTGTTCGCGACCGTGGCCACCGCCACCCAGCCCAGGTACAGGAACATGGTGCCGTCCACGACGACGCCCTCGAGGCGGGACGACGGCGCGGTGCGGGTCAGGCCGAGGAAGATCCGGACCAGCACGGCCAGCAGCGCGACGATGACCGCGACGCTGAGCGCGAGCAGCTCGAGCTGCACGACAAGAATCCACGCGGCGTTGAGCAGCATCGACGCGGCGATCCACCGGCCGAGCGCCCGCTGGCGAGGGTCGGCGTGGTGCGCGGGCAGGGCCTGCCACACCGCGAGCGCCAGCAGGCCCAGGTAGATCACCGACCAGATCGAGAACGCCGGACCGCCCGGCGCCACCGCCGTCGCGTCGGCGGACAGCGCCCCACCGGCCACCTCGGAGATCGGTGTGCCCACCACGGCCCCGGAACCGAGGAAGGACAGAGCGACCGCGGCGATCGCCGACACGGCGACGCCTGCGACGCGGAGCCGGTCGGCGGAGGTGGCCTGGGGTCGCGTCGAGCTCGCCGGGGAAGTCGTCATCCCCGGAAGATGCCCGGCGTCGCCGTGTCCGAAACGTCCCGTCCGTTCGGGCTCGGCTGTTAACTTGAGCGCCTGGCACCGACGACGGAAGGAGCGCGATGAGGGGTACGGGGTGGCGGCTGCGGGCGCTCGCGTGCATCGGCGCCGTGGCGGCCGGGCTGGTCGTGCCCGCGACGGCCGGCGCGCAGCCCGCGCCCGGCGAGGTGGTCGCGGTCGAGTCACTGCCCGGTGCGCTGTCGGTGCCGGGTGCGGCCACGGCCGAGCGGCTGACCTTCCGCACCCAGTGGCGGTCCGGTGCGGAGACCACCGTGTCGGGTGTCCTGTACCTGCCGCCCGGCCAGGCCCCCGCGGGCGGCTGGCCGGTCGTGTCGTGGGCGCACGGCACCGTCGGCATCGGCGACGACTGCGCCCCGTCGCGCAACCCGCGCGCCGACCGCGACCGGGCATACCTCGGCCACTGGCTGTCCCGAGGCTACGCCGTGGTCGCCTCGGACTATCCCGGCTTGGGCAGCGACGGGCTGCACACCTACCTCGACGGGCCGAGTGCCGCGAACAGCGTCGTCGACGTCGTCCGGGCCGCCCGCGCCGCCGAGCCCTCGCTGTCGAACCGGTGGATCGTGATCGGCCAGTCGCAGGGCGGTCACGCCGCCCTGCACACCGCGCGCCTGGCCACGTCGCGGGCCCCGGAACTCGACTTCCGCGGCATGATCGCCACCGGCGCGCCGTCGAACCTCGAGACGGTGTT
>NZ_WVTE01000226.1:0-46005 GCF_009939605.1 Rhodococcus sp. YH1
CAGCGGGTGCCGCGCACCGCCGCGAACCGCCGCGCCAGGTCGATCAGCGTGTCGACGACCCGGTCGGCCGGGACCACCGGACCGCAGAGCCGGCCGATCGCGATCTCGAACAGCCCCGAGTCGGCGGCCACCGCGGCGAGGTCGCAGCGCAGGGCCGCGACGTCGCCGCGACCGTCGTCGAGGCCGAACAGGAACCGGCCCGGCAGCTGCGCGAGCACGGGTTCGGCGCACAGGGCGGCGTCGAGCGCGCCGATGAGCGGACGGAGGTCGGCGCGTCCTCCGACGATCCCGGACAGCGGCGAGGCGACGACGTTGCGGACCCGTTCGTGCGACGGTGCCGGCAGGAACCCGGCCGCCGACACCGCGTCGACGAGGCCGGCAGGCACACCGCCGCACTCGTCCACCGTGACGCCCCTGAGCTGCAGGTTTCCGCGCGAGGTGAGGTGGACGTCGCCGTCCGCGAAGGCGGTCGACGCCGCCGACAGCGCCCGCAGTCCGCCGTCCGGGAGCCTGCCGCCGGGCGCGCGCAGCCGCACCAGCGCGCCGTCGGCGGCGAGGTGGGGGCGCAGCAGACCGGGGCACCGGTCCGGGGGAAGGTCGGCCATGGGGGCACATGGTTGCACACGACGAGGAAGCGGTGCGTTACGCTCCACCTGCCGTGGTGCTCGGGAAGCCGGTGTGAGACCGGCGCGGCCCTCGCCACTGTGAGCGGGTAGGTGCTCGCCCTCGTCCGGACCGGTCCGCCGGTCCGGAGACCACTGGACGGAAGTCCGGGAAGGTCGGCGCGGCAGCGATGATCCGTCAGCCAGGAGACCGGCCACGGCGCGGGAAGTCCACGAGGGTTTGGAGACTGAACATGGCTGATTTCGTGCTGCGCAGGGGCGATCGGGAACTGCGCGGGGCCCGGTCGTGACGCGGCTCGCGCTGCTGTCCACGTCGGACACCGACCTGCTGTCGGCGCTGAGCTCGGACGCCGAGTACGCGCTGGGCAACCCGTCGCGCCTCGACGTCGAGACCGAGCTTCCCCGCCTCCTCGACGGCGCCGACCTGGTGATCGTCCGCATCCTGGGCTCCGTCCGGTCCTGGCAGAACGGTATCGACGCGGTCCTGGCGCACGGCGCACCCGTCGTCGTGCTCGGCGGCGAGCAGCTGCCCGACGCCGAGCTGATGAGCCACTCGACCGTCCCCGTCGGTATCGCCACCGAGGCGCACGCCTACCTCGCGCAGGGCGGGCCCGCGAACCTCGCCCAGCTGCATGCCTTCCTGTCCGACACCGTCCTGCTCACCGGCGAGGGCTTCGAGCCGCCGGCCGCGCTGCCCGCGTGGGGCAGCCACGCGCCCGCCGCGACCGATCCCGGCCTGCCGCGGGTGGGCATCCTCTACTACCGCGCCCACGAGACCAGCGGAAACACCCGTTTCGTCCGCGATCTCGCGCAGGCGGTCGACGCCACCGGCCGCGCGGTGGCCGTGCCGATCTTCTGCTCCACGCTGCGCGGTGCCCCCGCGGGCCTGCTGGCCGAGCTCGGCACCCTCGACGCCCTGATCGTCACGGTCCTCGCCGCCGGCGGCACCCGCCCCGCCACCGTCTCCGCCGGCGGCGACGACGATGCCTGGGACGTCGAAGCGCTCGCCGCCCTGGATGTCCCGATCCTGCAGGCGCTGTGCCTGACCTGGGGACGCGACGCGTGGGCCGACTCCGACGAGGGTGTCTCCCCGCTCGATTCCGCGACGCAGATCGCCGTCCCCGAGTTCGACGGCCGCATCATCACCGTGCCGTTCTCGTTCAAGGAATTCGGCGCCGACGGCCTGCCCCGCTACGTCACCGACCCCGAACGCTGCCGCCGCGTCGCCGGCATCGCCGTCGCGCACGCCCGCCTGCGGCGCATCCCGCCCGCACGGCGGCGCCTGGCGATCATGCTCTCGGCGTATCCGACGAAGCACTCCCGGGTCGGCAACGCCGTCGGCCTGGACACCCCGGTGTCCGCGATCCGGCTGCTGCGCGCGCTGCGGGAGCGCGGCTACGACCTCGGTGACGGCTTCCCGGGCCTCGACACCGCGGACGACGCCGAGGCGGGCAACGCGCTGATCCATGCCCTGATCGCCGCGGGCGGGCAGGACGAGGAATGGCTCAGCGCCGAGCAGATGGCGGGCAACCCGGTCCGGGTGAGCGCGGCGCAGTACCGCGAGTGGACGGCGGACCTGCCCGCGGAACTGACCGACGCGATGACCGAGGCGTGGGGCGCGGCCCCCGGCGAGCTGTTCGTGGACCGGCAGTCCGCTCCCGAGGGCGAGATCGTCCTGGCCACCCTGCAGGCCGGCAACGTGGTGCTGATGATCCAGCCGCCCCGGGGGTTCGGGGAGAACCCCGTGGCGATCTACCACGATCCGGACATGGCGCCGTCGCACCACTACCTCGCCGCGTACCGGTGGGTGGAGAACGGCTTCGGCGCCGACGCCGTCGTCCACCTCGGCAAGCACGGCTCGATGGAGTGGCTGCCCGGCAAGAACGCCGGCCTGTCCGCGGCCTGCGCGACCGACGCCGCCATCGGCAACCTCCCGCTGATCTACCCGTTCCTGGTCAACGACCCGGGCGAGGGGGCCCAGGCGAAGCGCCGCGCCCACGCCACCATCGTCGACCACCTCATCCCGCCGATGGCGCGCGCCGAGTCGTACGGCGACATCGCCCGTCTCGAGCAGTTGCTCGACGAGTACTCGAACATCGCGGCGATGGACCCGGCCAAGCTGCCGGCGATCCGCGCCCAGATCTGGACGCTGATCCAGGCCGCCAAGCTCGACCACGACCTCGGGCTCGAGGACCGCCCGCACGACGCCGAGTTCGACGACTTCCTGCTGCACGTCGACGGCTGGCTGTGCGAGGTGAAGGACGCGCAGATCCGCGACGGCCTGCACGTGCTCGGCACGGCACCCGTCGGCGAGGCCCGCGTGAACCTGGTGCTGTCGGTGCTGCGGGCCGCCCAGGTGTGGGGCGGGCGGGCCCACGCCGTGCCCGGTCTGCGCACCGCCCTCGGCCTGAAGCCGGACGCGCCGCTCACCGAGACCGACGCGGTCGAGGCGCTGGCCCGGGCACTGGTGCAGGGCATGGAGGACGCCGGCTGGCAGGCCGGCAGCGCCGCCACGGTCGTGCAGTCCGTGCTGGGCGGGGCGGACCCGGAGGTCGAGCGGGTGCTTGCCTTCGCCGCCGAGCAGGTCGTGCCGCGCCTGGCACGCACCACCGACGAGCTCGACGCGGTGCTGCACGCCCTCGACGGCGGCTACGTGCCCGCCGGCCCGTCCGGATCGCCGCTGCGCGGCCTGGTCAACGTGCTGCCCACCGGCCGCAACTTCTACACCGTCGATCCGAAGGCGGTGCCGAGCCGGCTCGCCTACGACACGGGCGTGGCGCTCGCGAACAACCTGCTCGACCGGTACCGCGCCGACACCGGCGGCTATCCGCCCTCGGTCGGCCTGTCGGTGTGGGGGACCTCCGCGATGCGCACCTCCGGTGACGACATCGCCGAGGTCCTCGCCCTGATCGGCATGCGCCCGGAATGGGACGCCGAGTCCCGGCGGGTGCGCGAGCTGACCGTGATCCCGCTCGACGAGCTCGGCCGGCCGCGGATCGACGTCACCGTCCGCATCTCCGGGTTCTTCCGCGACGCCTTCCCGCACGTCGTCGCGATGCTCGACGATGCGATCCGCACCGTCGCGGCCCTCGACGAACCTGACGAGCTGAACTACGTGCGCGCGCACGCCCGCCGCGACGAGGCCGAGCACGGCGACCCCGAGCGCGCGGTGCGCCGCATCTTCGGGTCCAGGCCCGGCTCCTACGGCGCCGGCATCCTGCCGCTCATCGACTCCGGAAACTGGCGCAGCGACGCCGATCTCGCCGAGGTGTACACCGCGTGGGGCGGGTTCGCGTACGGGCGGCACCTGCACGGCGTCCCGGCCGCGGACGACATGCGCGCCAACTACCGGCGGATCGCGGTGGCGGCGAAGAACACCGACACCCGCGAGCACGACATCGCCGACTCGGACGACTACTTCCAGTACCACGGCGGCATGGTCGCCACCGTCCGGGCGCTCACCGGTGCGGATCCGAAGGCCTACATCGGCGACTCGACCACCCCCGACCAGGTCCGCACCCGCTCGCTGGCGGAGGAGACCGCCCGTGTGTTCCGGGCCCGGGTCGTCAACCCGCGCTGGCTCGCGGCGATGCGCCGGCACGGCTACAAGGGCGCGTTCGAGCTCGCCGCCACCGTCGACTACCTGTTCGGCTACGACGCCACCGCCGGGGTCGTCGCCGACTGGATGTACGAAACCCTCGCCCGCACCTACGCCCTCGACTCCGAGAACCAGCGGTTTCTGCGCGAGGCCAACCCGTGGGCGCTGCGCGGCATCGTCGAACGGCTCACCGAGGCCGCCGACCGCGGCCTGTGGGCCGAACCGGATCCGGCGACGCTCGCGGAACTGCAGCAGGCCTACCTCGATGTGGAGGGCGACCTCGAGGACCGCGCGTGAGGAGGCGGCTGCGGCTGATCGGGATCGGGCCGGGCGGGCCCGACGACCTCACCGTGGCCGCGGTCCGGGCGCTGAACGACGTCGACGTCTTCCTCGTCGCCGACAAGCAGCGCGGCGTCGACGACCTCGTCGCCGTGCGGGAGGAGATCTGCCGTCGCCACATCGCCGGCGACTACCGGACGATCCCGGTGCCGGACCCGCCGCGGGACCGCGCGCCGTCCGCCTACGGCACCGAGGTGCGGGACTGGCACGCCGCCCGGGCCGCCGCGTACGAGACGGTGCTGCGCGAGCAGGTCGCCGAGCACGAGACCGCCGGATTCCTCGTGTGGGGCGATCCGAGCCTGTACGACAGCACGATTCGCGTCGTCGAGCGCATCCGTGACCGGGGCGTGCTCGACGTCGACTACGACGTGATCCCCGGGGTGAGCAGCGTGTCGCTGCTCGCGGCGCGGCACCGGCTGGTGCTCAACCGGATCGGCGGCCCGATCGTCGTCACCACGGGCCGCCGGCTCGCGCAGGAGGTGGCGGCCGGCGGTGACAACCTCGTCGTCATGCTCGACGGTGCGCTGGAATGCGCCCGGCTCGAAGGTGATTGGCGCATCTGGTGGGGCGCCGACCTCGGCACGTCCGACGAGGAACTCGTCGCCGGCCCGCTGCGGGAGGTGCTGCCGGACATCGAGCGGGCCCGCGCCCGCGCGAAGGCCGCGCGCGGCTGGGTGATGGACACCTACCTGCTACGTCGCGCGGACGGCGACGGCGTCGTCTCCTGACCGCACGCCGAGGAATGCGCCGACCCGGTGCGGCCGATTCGGCGGGGAAATGTACGCCGCGTCCCCCCCGGCGCGCAGGGGATCCGTGCACACGGGACATCCGCGCGCCGAGGAACGGCGCGCGGATGCCCCGTCAGAGCACGGGCGTGGTCACCGGATGCGGGTGCCGGTCCGTGGGGGAGCGGCTGAGCACGACGGGCAGCCACTGCGAGGTCAGCGCCACCATGCCGAGCCAGGACAGCACCATCCCGGCGCCGGGGGCGTGCGGGGTCTCGACCGGCATGCCGTTCTGCGACCAGTAGCCGAGCAGCCCGAACAGGGACGCCAGTCCGGAGCCGAGCATCGACGCCGACGCGAGCCGCCAGCGGTGCGTGCACAGCGCCGCGGTGGACGACACCACGCCGAACACCAGGGCGAGGCTCACGAAGATCCGCATCGGCACCGTCGTCGTGGCGTCGTGCCCGAACCACGTGCCGAGCACCGTCCACGACCATTCCGTATCTGACTGCGGCAGAAGCAGACCCAGCACCACCGCGACGATGCAGGCGACGAGGACACGGTGCCGCCGACCGGCGTCGAACTCGCCGGCGACCTTTCGTTCGATGCGGGCGAACTCCTTACGGTACGCGGACAGATCGTCGCTCACCGGCACTCCTCGTCGATCGGCACACGAGGGACCATTATGCGCGCCCCCGCATGCGCCACCCGACGGCGGTGTCGACGACGAGGAACGCCAGCAGGCTCAGCCCGAGCACCGGGGCGAACCAGCCCACGACCGCGGCCGCGACGCCGATCGCGACCGCCGGACCTGCGCCGATGCGGCGCAGCGCGCCGCGTGCCGGGGCCCGGCCGACGGCCCACGCCGACCCTCGCGTGGGCCGTCGCCGCCACCACATCACGTAGCCGCGCAGCACGACCGTGATCAACGCCACCGCCAGCAGCGCCAGGGCGACCTGCGTGACGAGCCCGAACATGATGCCCATGTGGAGAGTGATCGACCACCACGTCAGCTGCGCGGCGAGCGGCCAGTCCGCGAACCGCGACACGTCGACGACCTCGCCGGTCGCGCCGTCGACGGCGACCGAGTCGATGCCGTACACCCAGGGCTGGCGGGTTTCGGCGACGGTGAACGCGGTGCCGGGGCGCGCCGGGATCGAGGCCTCGACGACCCCGGTCAGTCCCGCGGCGGCGGCCGTGTCCAGCACCGAGTCGATCCGGGCGATGTTCGCGTCGAGCAGTCCCGGGTCGGCGGCGTGCCCGGCGTGGCCGCCGTGCCCCTCGTGGCCCGTCGCGGCCGCGGCGCCGCCCCCGGTCAGGGTCGCGTCGACGGTCGGCGTCTTCCAGTGCAGCGCGGCCCGCAGCTCGGCGATGTTGTCGCCGGCGAACCGGGACCAGGTCAGGCCGGTCGCGGACAGGAACACCAGGCCCACCGCGATCCACACGCCCACCACGCCGTGCCAGCCGAGGGTGCGGGACCGGCCGGTGGCGGTGCGGTCGACGGTGAGCAGGCGTGCCTGGGCGTGGCGGGCACGCACCGTGCGGTAGCGGCGCACCCACAGGTACACGCCGCCGAGCGCGATCACCCACATCCAGGACGCGGCCAGCTCGCTGTAGAGGCGGCCGGGCTCGCCGAGATGCAGGTGCCGGTGCAGCTGCGAGATCCAGGTCCGGACCGGCAGCGCGCTGCTGCTGCCGTAGACGGCCAGCTCACCGAGCGGCCGCGCGGTGACCGGGTCGACGAAGACGGCGAGCCGCTGCGACTCGCCGAGGCTCGGGTCGGCGAACAGGACCCGGGTGGTCTCGCCGGGGGCCGCGGCCGGCCGCACCGCGGTGACGGTGAGATCGGGGCGCTGTCCGGCGGCCACCCGGATCTGCTCCGCCACCGGCACGGCCGGACCGGTGGCGTCGGTGTGCAGCTGGTCGCGGTAGACGAGCTGCTCGATCGTCGGGGCCAGGGCGTAGAGGCCGCCGCTGACCGCGGCGATCAGGATGAACGGGGCGACGAGGATGCCGGCGTAGAAGTGCAGCCGCAGCATCAGCGGGTGCAGCGCGGGCGCCGCGGATCGGTCCGGGCGGGAACGGGGTGGGACGGGACGATCCGTCCCGAGGTCGGTCGTGGACATGCGAATGCTCGTTTCGATCGTCGGTGGCGACGGCAGCGCGCAGCGCCGTATCGAGGGGCGGCGCACCGCGCCGGGCGTCGGCACACGGGGAAGGCCGCCGCGGCGTACGGGCCACGGCGGAACGGGATCGGGTCAGGCGGTGCGGGGCGGACCCCGGGTGCCGGCCTGCGCGGAAACGAGCACCCGCAGCACGAGACGTGCCCGGTGCGACGGCGTGGCCACCCACAGCGGCGCATGCGCCGGGGGCGGGGTGAGCACCGCGGCGACGATGCGCCGCAACACGCCGAGCGCCGCGGCACAGCCCTGCTCGGCCGCCCGGATCAGGGCGGCGGAGACGACGAGGGCCGCGGCGTGGGCGCCGAGCATCGCGGGCGAGAGCCCGGGGCCGTGGGCGTGCTCGGCGGTGAGGGTGAGGACGGTGTGACCGACGATCTGTCCCGCCCCCAGGGTGAGCACCAGGGCGGGCAGCAGCCGGGACGGCCGGATGGCGGACACCGCGGCGCCGAACGCGGCGCAGGCGGCGATCAGCAGCACCACCGACGACTGGGACGGAATTTCGCCGCCCGCCAGGCCGTGGGCCGCGACGGACACCGCGGCGGAGGTCGAACCCACGAACGCGCCACGCATCGGCGCGGACGTCTGCGGGCGTGGATTCACGGTTGGGCACACTACCCGTCGTGACGACGGACCGGGCCGGCCCGGGGTGCGCAGCCGCAGCACCCCGGGCCGGGCGGGCCGGTGGGCGTCAGTGACCGCGCGGCTCGCGCAGGCTCGTTCCCTCGACGTCGCGGACCCGCTTGCGCTCCAGCATGACCAGCACGGCGCCCACCGCGAAGGACACGATGCACGCCGGGCCGGCGATCCACGCCCAGCCCTCGAATCCGTACCCGGCGGCCACCAGCGTCAGCCCGAGCAGGAGCAGCCCGAGGCCCAGGAAGAAGTAGCCGGGCCAGCCCTTGGAGTCGGTCAGGGCCTCGCCGGCGTGGCTGCGCATCGTGCGGGCGTCGTCGGCCGGGAAGTCGCTGTCGGTCGTCAGATCCCTGTTGTACGTCTGCCTGCCGTGCACCGGATCGGCACCCGCCCGGGTCTCGTCGCTTCTCCGAAACTCGTTCTCGTGTTCCGTCACAGCCGCATCCTTTCCAGAAGTCGGGCCGGGAGAGCGCTGCGGCGCTCGGATTCGCCGACCGTGTCCCCCGTGTACCCGCTCCCGGGTCCGGGTATGCACCGGCCGGACCCGGCGGTCCCCGTCCGGGGGCGCCGGCACTCGCCCGCAGACCTCGAGGGAGGAACCATGACCGACCAGCACCGGCCCCGCAATCCGGTCGAGCAGTACCCGGCACCGGATCGCGAGCGGCAACCCGAGCTCGAATATCCGGGCCTCACGTCCGACATGGTGTCGGCACCCGACCACGGCGAGCGGACCTATCGCGGCAGCGGCAGGCTCGAGGGCCGGCGGGCGCTCATCACCGGTGCCGACTCCGGGATCGGCCGGGCCGTCGCGATCGCCTTCGCCCGCGAGGGCGCCGACGTCGTCCTCAGCTATCTCGAGTCCGAGGAGGACGACGCCCGCGACACCGTGCGGTGGGTCGAGGACGCGGGCCGGCGCGCCGTCGCGGTGCCGGGTGACATCCGCGTCGAGGAACACTGCCGGCACCTGGTCGACACGGCGGTGCGCGAACTCGGCGGCCTGGACATCCTGGTGAACAACGCGGCGTTCCAGATGGTGCAGATGAACGGGATCGCCGACATCACGACCGAGCAGTTCGATCGCGTGCTGAAGACGAACCTGTACGCGTTGTTCTGGTTGTGCAAGTTCGGGGTCGGGGTGATGGAGCCGGGCTCGACGATCATCAACACGTCGTCGATCCAGGGGACGAGCCCCTCGCCGGAACTGCTCGACTACGCCACGACCAAGGCCGGCATCGTCGACTTCACCAAGGGGCTGGCGGCGGACGTCGCGAAGCGGGGAATCCGGGTCAATGCCGTTGCCCCGGGCCCGATCTGGACGCCGCTGATCCCGGCCACCATGCCGCGGGAGAAGTTCGAGTCCTTCGGTGACGACGTCCCGCTCGGTCGCCCCGGGCAACCGGCCGAACTGGCGCCGGCGTACGTCTTCCTCGCCTCGCAGGAGTCGAGCTACATCACCGGCGAGGTCATCGCCGTCACCGGCGGCAAGCCCTTCTCCTGACACACCCGTGGTGGCCGAATGTCACACGCGTTCAATCTAATCGAAGCGGTGTGACATTCGGCCACCATCCCAGGCGGGGGGGCGCGCGGGGGTCAGGCCTGGGCCCGCTCCCACACGCGGTGGGCGCCGAGCAGGTCGACGATCCCGGTGACCACCGCTTCCGGATCGTCGGCGGTGACCACACCCGGGGCCTCGGGGTGGACGGCCGCGTGCTCGAGCGCCTCGGTGCCGGCGCCCCACGTGCCGATCGCCTTGCAGTGCCGGAACGTCTCGTCGACCAGGACGCGCACGCGCGGATCGGCCGGGGCGCTCGCGAGCAGCAGCGCGTCGTACTCGACGGACCGGGCCGTGGCGAAGGTCCGCGAGATCGGCACCTCCTTGCGGCCGCCGTCGAGCTTGCCGCCGTGCGGGCCGATCACCAGCGGCACGGCCTTCGCGGCGGCCACCGCGGCGACGGCCTTGGCGACCTCGGCGACGTCGGCGCTGTCGTCCGCGACGATGCCGACCATCCGGCCCTCGATCGGCCAGGTCGCACCGACCTGGGACAGCGCCTCGCTGCGCAGCGACTCACCGGCGAGGGCCACCGTCGGCTCCGGTGCCGGCAGCCCCAGGCCGGCCGCGACGGTGGCGCACAGTCCGGCATCGATGTTCGCGAGCACGCGCAGGGCCCGCTCCTTGATCGCCTGCTCGAAGCACTTGCCGAGTTCGAAGCTGTAGGCGTCGGCCACGTGCTGCTTCTCGACCTCGGACAGGCTGGTGTAGAACAGTCGCGCCTGCGAGAAGTGGTCGTCGTACGAACTCGGCTGTGCGCGTTCCTTGACCCCGGCGGCGATGGGTGCCGGCACGTCGATGAACGCAGCCCCTTCGGCGCCGGCCAGGAACGGGCAGCCGGCCCCGAGCGAGTTGGGCCGGTACGGGGCCGCCCCGGGATGAATACCGGTCTGGTGCATGCCGTCGCGCAGCATGTCGTTGACGGGCGCATGCGGCCGGTTGATGGGCAGCTGACCGAAGTTGGGCCCGCCGAGCCGGCTGATCTGGGTGTCGAGGTAGGAGAACAGCCGGCCCTGCAGCAGCGGGTCGTCGGTGACGTCGATACCCGGCACGAGGTGCCCGGGGTGGAAGGCCACCTGTTCGGTCTCGGCGAAGAAGTTGGTCGGGTTGGCGTTGAGCTGCATCGTCCCGATCAGCTGGACCGGCGCGAGCTCCTCGGGGACGATCTTGGTGGGATCGAGCAGGTCGATGCCCTCGAACATCTGCTCCGGGGTGTCGGGGAAGACCTGCACGCCCAGATCCCACTCCGGGTAGGCCCCGGCCTCGATCGCGTCGGCGAGGTCGCGGCGGTGGAAGTCCGGGTCGATGCCGCCGAGCAGCTGCGCCTCCTCCCACACCAGCGAGTGCACCCCCAGGCGCGGCTTCCAGTGGAACTTCACCAGCGACGTCTCACCGTCGGCGTTGACCATGCGGAAGGTGTGGACGCCGAAGCCCTCCATCATCCGGTAGGAGCGGGGGATGCCGCGGTCGGACATGTTCCACAGGGTGTGGGCGGTGGCCTCGGTGTGGAGCGAGACGAAGTCCCAGAACGTGTCGTGTGCGCTCTGCGCCTGCGGGATCTCCCGGTCCGGGTGCGGCTTGGCCGCGTGGACGACGTCGGGGAACTTGATCGCGTCCTGGATGAAGAACACCGGGATGTTGTTCCCCACCAGGTCGAACGTGCCCTCCTCGCTGTAGAACTTCGTCGCGAAGCCGCGCGTGTCGCGGACGGTGTCGGCGGAGCCGCGCGAGCCGAGCACGGTCGAGAAGCGGACGAACACGGGCGTCTCGGCGCCCTTCTGCAGGAACCCGGCACGGGTGATCTTCGAGGCGGCGCCGTTGGCCCGGAAGACGCCGTGGGCCGCGGCGCCGCGGGCGTGCACCGCCCGCTCGGGGATGCGCTCGTGGTCGAAGTGGGTGATCTTCTCGCGGAAGTGGTGGTCCTGCAGCAGGGTGGGGCCGCGCCGACCGGCCTTGAGGGAGTGGTCGGTGTCCGTCAGCCGCGCGCCCTGCGCGGTGGTGAGGTACCGGCCCTGGGGCCCGCGCGCGCCGTCGGGCAGGTCTTCGGGGGTGCCGGTGGCAGTGACCGGGATGGGTTCACGCTGGTCGGGCTTGGCCGGTGGCGGGTCCGTCGGGGTGGTGGGTTCCTCGACCGGGACCTCGAAACCGGCGGGTGAGCCGGGAACCGGCGGATTCTTCTCGAACACTGCGATGCTCCGTTCGGTCGAGACGGGTGACGTTCACGTCTCGACCGAGTTGCCGCGCACGTCCGTTCCCAAACATCGGCCGGGACGCGTCAGGTCTCGGCGTGCGCGGGTGGCCACCCACCGGTCCGTGGCGGCGTCGTATCGGGCCAGGCCCGCCTCGGCGAACCGCGCAAGCCACCCGGTCATCGGCCAGCGCCCCCAGTTTCGGTGGAAAACGGCTGCGTTGTAAAGGATTTCGTGCAGATGCTCGACGGGCGGGTCGGAGACCGGATGGTGCTGATGGAAGGCGTGCGCGCCGCCGATCCAGCGCAGACCCACCCCGGCCCGCGCGGCGCGCTGGGCGAAGTCGGTGTCCTCACCGCCGTATCCGATGTAGTCCGTGCAGAAGCCACCGACGGCCGTCCATGTCTCGCGGGTCGTCGCGAACGACAGGGACCAGAACAGGTCGTATTCGTCACCGACGTGGATCGTGCCGGCGGGCGGGTCCGGCCGCGCGGGGTGCGGGTGCACGTTCCGGCCGAGGCGGGTGAGGTCGTATCCGCCGAGCCCCGGCGGCGGCAGGTAGGTCACCGGGCCGCACAGCAGCGCGTCGCGGTGCCGGGGATTGCTCGCGGCCCGCTCGTACAGTCCCAGCAGGCCGGCGGAGGGGATGCAATCGACATCGAGGAACACCAGCAGGTCGGCGCCGCGGGCCAGGGCGCGTTCGGCGCCGAGATTGCGGGCGGCGGACAGTGGCAACGGCCCGCGGGCGGGAGGGGGCAACGGCCCGCGGGCGGGAGGGGGCAACGGCCCGCTGGCGGGTGGGGGCAACGGCCCACCGGCGGTGGGCAGCCATTCCGTGTGAGCGGAATAGCCCTCCGATTCGATCAGGGGCGCGACGCCCGGGTCACCCATCGAGACCACCACGTGGTCGTCCGGGGCCCGCTCGCTGCGGGCCAGGCCGCGCAGCTGCAGCCGAAGGTGCGCGTGCCGGCCGGCGACGAGGGTGATCACGGTCGTCTTCATCGCGGCGCGACCTTCGCGGCGACCTCCTCGAGCGCCGCGGCGGCGCGCGCCGCGGACCCCTCGGTGCGCCACCGGGACCACTGCGCAGGGTCGAGCCGCCGCGCCCGGCGCAGCAACTTCGGCCAGTCGTCGGGGTGCGGCCAGGCCGGCAGGGTTACCGCCAGCCCGGCCCGGCCGAGCGCGTCGGCGGTGGCGCACTGCTCGTCGTACGGCCGGGGCTCGGCGACGATGATCGCCGGGCGGCGCGCGGCGGCGATGTCGGCGACGGTGTTCTGCCCGGCGTGGCCGACGACGACGTCGGCGCGGCTCAGGGCAGGCCACGGATCGTCCGTCCACGGTCCGTCCGGCATGCCGAGGCCGTCCCACTCGTAGCCGGGATGACGGTCGGCGAGGTCGCGCAGGTGCCGGGCCGGAAGGGAGGAGCCGCCGCTTCCGCTCAGGACCAGGACCCGGGGCCGGTCGCCGGGCCCGGAGTCCGCGACGGGACGGCCGTCGAAGCGGCTGATGCCGCCGACGTACGTGGCCTTGTCCGCGTACGGACGCAGGTACGCCGGGTCGTACACCTCCCGCGGCCACGCGGCGACGATGTGCTCGGCCGCGCGGTATCCCAGCCGGTGCGGCGTGTCGGTGCGCTCGCCCGGCATCGCCACGACCACGACGGGAACGCCCAACAGCCGGGCGAACACCGCGACTTCGACCGACACGTCGACCACCAGCAGCCGGGGCCGGGCCGTGGCAACCCAGTGCGCCAGTGCCGCCATCCGCTCGCGCAGGCCGCGGTCGTGCCGGGGGACCCAGTGCAGCAGCCCGCCGGCGGTGGGATCCTCGGCGGTGTCGCTGGCCTCGTCGTCGCGGGGCAGTTCCACGATGTCGGCGAAGACGTCCGCGAAGCGGCCCAGTGGGGCCGAGCACAGGGCGGTCACGGGTTCGCGCGTGCGGGCACAGATCGAGGCCGCGCGGGTGCGGTGCCCGTGCCCGTGGTGGTGGATGTAGTAGCCGATCACGCCGGGCACCGCCGGACGATCGGGCCGGTGCGGGCGGGCGCCGTGCACAGGCGGCGGTACAGACCGAGATAGGAGTCCACCATGGTGCGTTCCGAACAGAACGTCTCGGCGCGCCGACGGGCGTCGCGCCGGGACAGCCGGACCGCCTGAGGTACGACCGCCGCCAGCGCGGCCACGTCGTCGGGAGCGACGAGGCGGCCGCTGCGCCGGTCGAGCACCTCGGGGATGCCGCCGCGCGCGAAGGCGACGACGGGTGTGCCGCACGCGAGGGACTCGGCCACGACGAGTCCGTACGGCTCGTCCCACTGCGGAGTGACCAGGGTGGCGGCCGACCGGCCCACCGCGGCCGCGAGTTCCTGCTGCGGCAGGTGGCCGAGATAGGTGACGCCGTCGTCGAGGTGCGGGGCGATGTGCCGGGTGAAGTAGTCCTCGTCGCTGACCGGACCGGCGAGCCGCAGGTGCATTCCCGCGCGCCGGGCCGCCTTGATCGCCAGGTGGGCGCCCTTCTCGGGGACCAAGCGGCCGAACCAGATCAGCGACGGCCCACCCGGGCCCGGTGGCCACGTCCCGAGGTCGACACCGTTCGGCACGACGGTGATCGGCGCGGTGACCGCGTGCGCCCAGGCCGCCGCGGTGTGCCTGCTGACGGCCGCGAAGTGGGCCGGGCCGCCGCCGGGGACGGCGAGCGCCGACTCGAGCCACGGCGTCGGCGGGGTGTGCAGAGTGGTCAGCATCGGGGTGCGCAGCGTCGCGGCCATCGCCGGCGGCAGGTAGTGAAGGCTGTGGTTGTGGATCACGTCGAACGAACCGGCGAGCGGGCCGGCCAGTTCCAGCAGCAGGGACAGGTAGGCGTGATGGGCGTCGAGGAACGTTTCCGGCGGCATCGACACGTCGCTGCGGGCCGCGGGGCTGGGGGTGAAGGTGCGCACCTCGAGGAACGAGGCGGGCAGCGTGACGTCGGAGCCGGCGGCAGCGAACAGCGTCACCCGGTGCCCCTCGGCGCCGAGCGCCCGGGTCAGGTGCGACACGTGGGCCTCGAGTCCCCCGGCGAAGGGCTGTGCGACGGGGAAACGGTGGGACGCGATGAGGGCGATGCGCAGCGGACGGTCGATCACGACAGTGCCCGTTCGTAGATCGTGCGGTGCGCCTGGGCCAGGAAACGGCGCTCGAACATTCGCTGCGTCCAGTCGCTGTGGGGCCGCCGGCCGCTGTGATACAGGGTGCGTACCGAATCGGCCAGGGAATCCGGGTCGAAGGACTGCTCGTCGTAGGTGAACACCTGACATGGCCGTTGCTGGTGGTAGAAGCCGCAACTCGGGGCGATCACCGCCGTGCCGAGATCGTGACAGGCCTCGAGCCAGCCGGAATGGGTGCCGAACCGGTACGGCAGGACGGACACCGACAGCGAGGACAGGTACTCCCACAGCTCGTCGTCGGAGAAGTACCTGTGCACGCGCACGTCGACCCCCGGCCGGTCGCCGAAGGCGAGGATCTTCGCCCCGGCGTCGGGGGCGTACCAGTGGTTGTCCGGATCGAAGACCTCGTCGTGGACGTTGATCCGCAGTTGCGCGCCGGGTAGTTCTCGGACGATGCGGGCCAGGGTGTCGAGGACGGGGAAGACGTCCATGTTGGCGCGCAGGCTCTTCGCGTGCACCCCGACGACGAACGGCTCGTCCGGCGACCGGGACGCGTGCGCGAACCAGGGTCGTTCGACCACGTGCGGATGGGGCAGGACGGTGGGGGCGCGGCCCCACGTCGCCTCGACGCGTTCGGCGGCGCCCTCGGTGAGCGTGATCAGTTCGGTGGCAGCGGGGATCAGGACGTCGAGCTGCTTGTGGTGGGTGCCCGGCGTGGGATGATGCGGGTTGCGCAGGTCGTGCACGGTGTAGACGAGCGGGATGTCGTGGTCGGCAAGTTCCGCGACCACATCCTGCAGGGCCTCCGGTTCGATCGCGTCGAAACCGAAGTGGACGTGGAACACGTCGAACTCGGTGTGGTTGGCGGCGATCCATCCCGGCTCGAGCATGAGCGGAGGCCACCATCCGCCCGGCACCTTACGTCCGTCTGCGGGCACCGGATCGGGAAGCCGGACCACCTCGTCGTCCCCGTTCGGTCCGGCGAGGTGCCGGACGTAGACGTGCGACGCGGGCACCGAGGCCACTCGAATCATGCTCCCAACCTCCCCGTGACGACCTTCACGGCCGGCCACGCGCGGGTGGCAGGCCACGACCGGCGGCTACCCGTTCGGCGGGCATCCCACACCTCGCCCGAGGAGGCGACGAGGGCGGAGGCCCGGCGTGCGGCGGACGGACGTATTCGGGGCCGGAGGTTTCGACCGCACGTCAGCGGGCACAACGGTTCAGGGCCGTCTCGTAGTCCGGATGCGGGCCGGCCAAGGTGCCCCGGGTTGAACTCGACAGCCCGGGGCGCCGAACTCCCTCGGCATGCCGGGCCGACCGGCGGGTCGAAACGGCAGCTCCGGCCGGTCAGCGGGTGAAGCGTTCGACCGCGGCACCGGGCCGCCACAGGTCCACGTACAGGTGCTCCCCGTCCACCGACGTGAGCACCGCCTCGGCCAGGCCGAGTTCGAACACGTGCATCGGTCCCGGCGGCACCTCCTCCGGGTAGGCGGCGAGCACGGCTGCCTTCTCCTCGTCGTGCAACTCCCGGGCCCGGCCGGCGACCTTCGCGTCGCCCCCTGTCATCGAGTGGTGCCCGGGATTCGAATGCAGGGCGTAGCGCGGATCGCGCTGCAGATCGCGCGCTTTCCGCGCGCCGGGCATCGAGCCGAGCACCAGCCGGCCGCCGACGATCTCGACCTCCGTCCCGCTGACACGGGGCGACCCGTCCCGTCGCACCGTCGCCAGGACGTGATGCTTGTGCGCCTGCAGTCGTGCGGCGATCGCCTTCGCCAGATCCGGTGCCTGCTCGGAGAACTCGTCCCATGTGGTCATGGACCCAGCATGCCCCCCTATCACTGACATCCGATGTCAGTGTTTTCCGCGTAGGCTGCGGACATGCGATCGGCACGTCTGCTCGCGATGATGCTCCGGCTCCAGGGCAGCGCGGGCCTGACCGCGCGGCAACTCGCGGACGACCTCGGCGTGTCGGTGCGCACCGTGTACCGCGACGTCGGTGCCCTGTCCGCCGCGGGGGTCCCGGTGTGGACCGAGAGCGGACCGGGTGGCGGCATCCGCCTGCTCGACGGGTGGCAGTCCCGGCTGAGCGGGCTCACCAGCGACGAGAGCGCCGCGCTGATGCTGCTGGGGGTGCCCACCCTCGCCGCCGACCTCGGGGTGGAGCTCGAGGCGGCACGCGGCAAGCTGCTCGGGTCCATGCCGGTCACCCTGCGCAGCGCCGCCCAGGCGTGGCGCGACCGGGTACACGTCGACGTCCCAGGCTGGTTCGCCGCACCGGGCGACAACACGCACCTGCCGGCGGTCGCGTCCGCCGTGTTCGACGAGCGTCGCCTGCACATCCGCTACCGGCGCGGCGCCCGGACCGTGGCCCGCACCCTCGACCCGCTCGGGCTCGTCGCCAAGGCCGGGATCTGGTACCTCGTCGCCGCCCACACCGGTCACGTCCGCACCTACCGCGTCGGGCGCATCGCGTCCGCCGACGTGCTCGACGCTCCCGCGCACCGCCCCGGCGGATTCGACCTGCCCGCCTACTGGGCGGCGTCCGCGGCGGAGTTCGACCGGGCCCTGCGTACGTTCGCCTGCACGGTCCGCCTCACCCCGGCCGCGTGGCGGCGCCTGCCCCGCGTGGTGGGAGCCGACGCCGCCGCCGTCGAGCCGGGCCCGCCGGACGCGGACGGGCGGGTTCGGGTGGACCTGCTGCTCGAGGCCGAGGAGGTGGCGCTCGACCAGCTCCTCGCCCTCGGCGGCGGGGTCGAGGTCGTGGCCCCGCGGTCGTTGCGGGCCGCCCTCCGCGGCGCCGGCGAGACGCTGGCCCGGTGCAACTCGTGACGTCGGATCGAAGGCGACAGGCGTTCTGCGCGAACGGCTCTCGTGGTGCAGCGGTGTGAGCGGACGGCTCAGCGCACCAGCTTCCACTTGTGCTCGTGCCGGTAGAACGTGGATCGCTTCACCGCCCGGGGATTGGCCACCCCGTCGCGGGTGAGCAGGGCGCCGGGCGAGCCGAGCTGGACGGCGCGTCCGGTCACCCAGCGGTAGCCGCCGAACCAGCGCGGCCGGTCGATCGCGGCCCGCAGTCCCGGCATGTCGGGGATCGGCTCGATCCGCACGCCCGGGGCGACCCCGCTGAACAGGCGGGTGTCGTCCACGTACGCCTCGCCGACGAGCTCGCCGACCTCACCCTCGACGAGGGCACGCCCGACGAGGGCGATGCCGGCGTCGTCGCGGATGAGCGGCACCGGCCGGGCGACGCCCTGCAGGGCGACGGTCGCGGCCTTGGACCCGAACCGCAGCCCGTAGGCCTCGGCGGCCGGGGTGCGCCGCTCGGGCACGTAGGCCAGTTCGATGCCGAGCCGCTCCGTGCGCATCATCCGGGTCAGCGCCGCGGCGAAGGCGGCATCCCCGCCCACCACCACGAGCCGGGGATCCTCGACCGACTCGAGATGCGCGAACACGTCCTCGAAGTCGTCCTTGCCGGGAAGCACGGGGGCGGTCAACGTGGTCAGGGACGTCAATGTCAACGGCAGCGGGGCGTCACCGCACTTGAGCACAACGGGGGTCAAGAGCACTCCTCTCGCGGCCGACGATGCTCCGTTCACTCTAGTCACGACGGGCCCCGCCGCCGGGCGCCCGAACGTGGCACGGTGAGTCGGGCGGATTCTCGGTCCCCGTCACAGGCGGGGCGGCGACCGGCGGACGCCGGAGGCAGCGCCGCGCGCGTGGTCCGCTAGACTGTCCCCCCGGCTTCTGTTCTGTGACGGCAGAACCCTGCAGGCGGAGGGCGCCCGCACGTCGACACCCTAGGAGACAGCGAAATGCCGGCAATCGTCCTGATCGGCGCCCAGTGGGGCGACGAGGGCAAGGGCAAGGCCACCGATCTGCTCGGTGGCCGGGTGCAGTGGGTGGTGCGCTACCAGGGGGGCAACAACGCCGGCCATACCGTCGTCCTCCCCAACGGGGAGAATTTCGCGCTGCACCTGATCCCTTCCGGCATCCTCACTCCCGGCGTCACCAACGTGATCGGCAACGGCGTGGTCGTGGACCCGGGCGTGCTGCTCGACGAGCTGGCCGGTCTCGAGAACCGCGGGGTCGACACCACGAACCTGCTGCTCAGCGCCGACGCGCACCTGATCATGCCGTACCACGTGGCCATCGACAAGGTCACCGAACGCTTCCTCGGCGCCAAGAAGATCGGCACCACCGGCCGCGGCATCGGCCCGTGCTACCAGGACAAGATCGCCCGCGTGGGCGTCCGCGTCGCCGACGTCCTCGACGAGAAGATCCTCACCCACAAGGTCGAGGCCGCCCTGGAGTTCAAGAACCAGGTGCTGTCGAAGATCTACAACCGCAAGGCCCTCGACCCGCAGCAGGTCGTCGACGAGGTGCTCGGCCAGGCGGAGGGCTTCAAGCATCGCATCGCCGACACCCGGCTGCGCCTGAACCTGGCCCTCGAGGCCGGCGAGACGGTCCTGCTCGAGGGCTCGCAGGGTACTCTGCTCGACGTCGACCACGGCACCTACCCGTACGTGACGTCGTCGAACCCCACGGCCGGCGGCGCGGCGGTCGGGTCGGGCATCGGTCCCAACCGGATCGGTACGGTGCTCGGCATTCTCAAGGCCTACACCACCCGCGTCGGTTCGGGCCCGTTCCCGACCGAACTGTTCGACGAGCACGGCGCCTACCTGGCCAAGACCGGCGGCGAGGTCGGCGTCACCACCGGCCGGGCCCGGCGCTGCGGCTGGTTCGACGCCGTGATCGCCCGCTACGCGACCCGCGTCAACGGCATCACCGACTTCTTCCTCACCAAGCTCGACGTGCTGTCGAGCCTCGAGACCGTGCCGATCTGCGTCGGCTACGAGGTGGACGGGGTCCGCGTCGACGAAATGCCGATGACGCAGACCGACATCCACCACGCCACGCCGATCTACGAGGAGATGCCCGGCTGGTGGGAGGACATCTCCGACGCCCGCACCTTCGAGGACCTGCCGAAGAACGCACAGAACTACGTGCTGCGGCTCGAGGAGCTTTCGGGCGCGCGCATGTCGTGCATCGGCGTCGGCCCGGGCCGCGACCAGACGATCGTGCGGCGCGACATCCTGGGCTGAAACCCGCTGCGGCTGCCCGTCAGAACAGGGTCGGATCGTCGAAGCCGGGGGCGTGCTCGAGCGCGAGCAGCTCCCGCTTCGTGACGGTGCTTCCGGGTGCGGAGAAGCCGCCGATGCCGCCGCCCGCGGCGAGGATCCGGTGGCACGGCACGACGAGCGGAACGGGGTTGCGTCCCAAGGCCTGTCCGACGGCCTGCGCTCCGCCCGGCCGGCCGATCCGGGTGGCGACCTCGCCGTAGGTCGCCACCGTCCCGGGGCCGATCGTGCGCGCGAACTCGTAGACCGCGGTGTCGAATTCGGACACGTTCTGGTAGTCGACCGGAACCCAGCGCAGGTCGTCCGGGGCGCCGGCGAGATGCGCGGTGACGGCTTCGATCACGGGCTGCACCGCGGCCGGGGCCGGGCGCTCGACCGCGTCCGGGAACCGCTCGAGCAGTTCGTCGCGCGTCGGCTCGGGTGCGGTCTCGGGCAGTTGCAGGCCGACGATGCCGGCTGCGGACCACACGAGCCCGCACGTGCCGACGGCGGTGTCGAAGAGGGTGTAGCCGAGGGTGGTCACGTCGTCAGTATGGACTGGCCCCGGGACAGGCGACCACTTCACCGACTGGACTGCGATACTGGACCGGTGATCACGCGTGCGATCGGCGCCGGCTCCCTGGCCCGCGACCTCGGCAACTGGCAGGACACCGCCGATCGGCGGCCCGCGTACCGGGCCCTCGCGGACGGAATCCGCCTGCTGGTGCACGACGGCCGCGTCCCCCTGGGCGTGGCGCTGCCCAGCGAACGCGAGCTCGCCGCCGCGCTGGCCCTGAGCCGCACCACCATCACCTCCGCGTACACGGCGCTGCGCGAGGCCGGCTACCTGCGCAGCCGGCAGGGCGCGCGCAGCACCGTCGCGCTGCCGTCGGGCCGGACCGCCGCCCCGGCGCGGGCGGGCGGTCCCGGTCCCGCCCGGGCGCCCGAGACCGTGGATCTGAGCTACGCGTCCATGCCCGCGCCCGCCGCCGAGATCGAGTCCGCCTACGCGGCCGCGTTGCGCTCGGTACCGGCCTACCTCGACTCGCACGGCATGGAGCCGATCGGCGTTGCCCCGCTGCGCGAGGTCATCGCCCGGCGCTACCGGGAGCGGGGGCTGCCCACGGACGCCGACCAGATCATGGTCACCTCCGGCGCGCAGCACGCGCTGCGCCTGCTGCTCGGCGTGCTCACCGACGCCGGCGACCGCGTGATCGTCGACCATCCGACGTATCCCAATGCGCTCGAGGCGATCCGGCGGCACGGGGCGCGGCCGGTCGTGGTGCCGGTGCGGCCCGAGGGCGGCGCCGACGCCGGCTGGGACCTCGAGGGCCTGCGCAGCGCCGCGCGGCAGACGGCGGCGCGAATGGCGTTCCTGATCCCGGACTTCCACAGCCCCACCGGGCTGTGCATGGGCGCACAGGGCCGGGCCGAACTCGTCCGGATCGCCCAGGAGACCCGCATGACGCTCGTCGTGGACGAGACGATGGTGGACCTGTGGCTGGACACCCCACCGCCCCCCGCGGTCGCCTCGTACGGCGCGGACCGGTCCGTCGTGACGGTGGGATCCACCGGGAAGTCCCTGTGGGGCGGGCTCCGGGTGGGCTGGATCCGTGCCGACCGGTCCCTGATCACGCGGCTCGTGGGGGCACGCTCCGCCGTCGACCTCGGCACGCCGGTGATGGAGCAGCTCGCCGCGGCGCACCTGCTCGGCGACGTCGAAGACCTGCTCGAGCGGCGGCGTGGACAGCTGCGCCGCCGCCGGGCGGCGATGCTCGGCGCGCTCGGCGAGCACCTGCCCGACTGGAAGTACACGGTGGGGCCGGGCGGGATGTCGCTGTGGGTGCGGATGCCCACGCCGGTGTCGACGGCCCTCGCGGCGACCGCCCCGAATCACGGTGTGGTCCTCGCCGCCGGACCGCGGTTCGGCGTGGAAGGCGCGTTCGAGCGCTTCCTCCGGCTGCCGTACGCGCGGGAGGTCGACGAGGTGCGCCGGGCGGTGGCGTCCGTGGCGTCGGCGTACGACGCGCTCGCCCGCGGCCGGGACCTCGCGGAACCACACCTCGTGGTCTGATTCGGAGGTGGCCGGACGGGGCCCGGGAACCGGTCCGCGGCGTTATGCTCGAGGGGTACGCACGGGCGGTCACGCCGTTGTGGCCGTCCGCGAGCCGCCACTTCGGACGGATGCGAGAACGACTGTGGCCGAAAAGGATCCGTACGCGACGCAGCGCGACATCGGGTTCGACCTCGCTGCCGAACTCGCCGCCGCCGGGTTCGACGACGCGCGGGAGATCGGGCGCGGCGGATTCGGTGTCGTCTACCGCTGCTACGAGACCGCACTCGATCGCCCGGTCGCGGTGAAGGTCCTCACCTCCCACATGGACACAGACAACCTCGAGCGTTTCCTGCGTGAGCAGCGCGCCATGGGACGGCTGTCCGGGCATCCCAACATCGTCAACGTCCTGCAGGTCGGCACCACCGAATCCGGGCGCCCGTACCTCGTGATGCAGTACCACCCGCGCGACTCGCTCGACGCGCAACTGCGCCGCTCCGGGCCCATCCCGTGGGCCGAGGTGGTGCGGATCGGCATCAAGCTGGCCGGCGCCCTCGAGACCGGCCACCGCGTCGGCATCCTGCACCGCGACGTCAAGCCGGCCAACATCCTGCTCACCGAGTTCGGCGAGCCGCAGCTCACGGACTTCGGGATCGCCCGCATCAGCGGGGGCTTCGAGACGGTGACGGGTGAGGTGACCGGGTCGCCGGCGTTCACGGCCCCGGAGGTGCTCAGCGGCCGCGTGCCCACCCCCGCATCGGACGTCTACAGCCTCGGCGCCACGCTGTTCTGCGCGCTGACCGGGCACGCGGCATTCGAACGGCGCAGCGGCGAGCGGGTCGTGGCGCAGTTCGTGCGGGTGACCACCCAGCCCGTTCCGGACCTGCGCGAGCAGGGCGTCCCGGACGGATTGTCCTCGGCGATCGAGCGTTCCATGTCGGTGGACCCGCAGGCCCGGCCCGCGACCGCCGCCGAGTTCGGGGAGCTGCTGCGCGAGGTGCAGGCCGACGAGGGTCTGCCGGTGGACGAGCTGCCGGTAGCCGGGGAACTCGAGCCGGGCTCGGAGCCCGGTCACCCTCCGTCGCCGTCCGTGTCGGAGCGGCGGAGCACCTACCGGTCCGGCGTGCGCGCCACCACCCCGCCGGTGCCGGCGACCCGGTTCCGTCCGCCGTCGACCACACGCCGGCTCGTGCCGCGACGGCGCCTGCTCGCCGTCCTCGACACGGAGCAGCGCCGGAAACTGACCGTCATCCACTCCCCGCCGGGATTCGGCAAGACCATGCTGGCCCTGCAGTGGCGCTACGCGCTCACCGAGAGGAACGTGCCCGTCGCCTGGCTCAACGTCGACCACGACGACAACAACGTGGTGTGGTTCCTGGCCCACCTCGTCGAGTCGATCCGGCAGGTGCGGCCCTCGCTGGCCCGCGAGCTCGGCCAGGTGCTCGACGAACACGGCGACGAGGCCGAACGTTACGTGCTCACCTCACTCATCGACGAGATCCACAGGGCCGGTGAACGACTCGTCGTCATCATCGACGACTGGCATCGGGTCGACGACCCCGCGACGATCGCCGCGATGGCCTTCCTGCTCGACAACGGCTGCCACCACATGCAGCTCGTGGTGGTCGGCCGGACCCGCGCGGGACTGCCGACGAGCCGGATGCGGGTGCGCGACGAGCTCGTCGAAATAGACTACGAGGCATTGCGATTCGACGAGTCCGAGGCGCGGACCTTCCTCGTCGACCTCGCCGGGCTGGACCTCGACGACGACGAGGTCGCCGACCTGACCGCCGCCACCGACGGGTGGGCGGCCGCGTTGCAGCTCGCGGCGGTGTCGCTGCGCGGACGCGAGGACCCCGGGGAACTGATCTCCCACCTGTCCGGCCGGCACCGGGCGATCGGCGACTTCCTCGCCGAGAACGTGCTCGAGTCGCTGCCCCCGGACGACGTCGAGTTCCTGCTCACCACCGCGGTGACCGAACGCATCTGCGGCAGCCTCGCCACCGCGCTCACCGGGCACGAACGTGGTCAGGCCCTGCTCGAGGACCTCGAGGACCGGGACCTGTTCCTGCACCGGATCGACGAGGACGGCCGCTGGTTCGGATATCAGCCGTTGTTCGCCGAGTTCCTCCGGCAGCGGCTCGAACGCGAGCACCCGGAGCGCGTCCCGGCCCTGCACCGGACCGCGTCCGAGTGGTACGAGGGCCATGCGATGGTCGGCGAGGCGGTCGACCACGCCCTCGCCGCGGGCGACGAGGACCGCGCCGTCGACCTCGTCGAGAAGAACGGGCGCCGGATGATCGAGCACGGGCACGCCACCACGCTGCTCGGGCTCGTCGCCAAGCTGCCGCGCCGCGCCGTGGCGGGCCGGATCCGCCTGCAGCTGTCGATCGCCTGGGGGAACATCCTGCTGCACCGCTCGGCGCCGGCGCTGCACGCGCTGGACGTGGTCGAGGCGGCGGTCGCGGCCGACGGTGTGAACGCCGAGGAGGCAGCCGACATCGCCGTCGAGGTGGAGGTCGTGCGCAGCATCGTCGCCCTGCGCTGCGACCGCCTGGAACGCGCCGACGATCTCGTCGAGCACTGCCTGGCCCGCGCCGCCACACTGCCGCCGCTGGTGATCTCGTCCGGGCTCAACGTCGCCACGTTCGCCGCGGTCTACCGGGCCGACTACGACGAGGTGGTTCGGCTGCAGCAGGTGGCGCAGCCGTACCACGAACTCAACGAGGGCCCCTACAACACCATGCACGCCCGCGCCCTGCTGGGGCTGGCCGCGGTCGAACAGCTCGACGTCGCCGGGGCCGAGGAGCATTTCCGCGCGGGACTGCGCGCGGCGCGGCGCGGCAGCGGCCGGCACTCGTCGGCCGCGGTGCTGGCCGGGTCGATCCTCGGTGAGCTGCTCTACGAGCGGGGCGAGCTCGACGAGGCCGAGCGGCTGCTCGACGACGGCTTCGCCCTCGGCTCGGAGGGCGGGGTCGTGGATTTCAAGATCTCGCGGTACGTCGTCGGTGCCCGGCTCAAGGCCGTGCGCGGCGACCGCGAGGCGGTGGTGTCGCGACTGGCGGACGGCGCCCGTGCGGCCGCCGCCATGAACCTGGAGCGGCTCGCGGCGGCCGTCGAGAACGAACGCGTCCGGCTCGGTCTCGGGCCGCTGCCGTCGGCGCCGCGGCAGCAGCCGGTCGCCTACGGGACGCGGCCGCGCCCCGACCACGGCACGGCGGCGTGGACCGCGCAGCTCGAGGAGGCCACGGCCATCCGGGGGCTGCTCGCCGATCCCACGCCGGAGAACACCGAGCTGGCGTGCCGGTGGGCCGGCGAGTGGGTGCAACTGCTGCGCGGCAGCCGCCGGGCGCGCAGGCTGCTGCGCGCGGAGCGGCTCGAGGTGGCCTGCCTGGCCGCGGCCGGGCACGACGAGGAAGCGGCGACCCTGCTGGCCTCCGTCGCCGCGCGGTGCGAACAGGCGGGTCTGCTCCGGTTCCTGCCCGACGGCGGCCCGCTCGTGCTCGACGTCGCGCGCCGGCTCGCGGACGAGCTCACCGCGGGCAGGGGCCGCGCCGGTCGCCCGGACGTGTCCCCGGCGTTCTTGCTGGACGCGGTCGATACGGGCGCCGTGCACCTCCTGTAGGCGCCTGCGGCGCCGGTGTGTCCTTCGGGTCGCCAGGGCAGCCCAAAGGACACACCGGCAGCTCCGCTGCCTAGCGCCAGACGGAGTCGACGTCGGTGGCCTCGCCGGCCGGCGGGGCCGGCGGGCCCGCCGGGGTACGGGAGAACCGGGGCGCGGGGGCGTGCTGGGTGACGCCGTCGAGCTCGATCAGCGAGCCGCGCGCCGCGATGTGCGGGTTGGCCGGGGCCTCGCCGAACGTGAGCACGGGGGAGACGCACGCGTCGGTGCCGTCGAAGATCGCGGCCCATTCGTCGCGGGTCTTGGACAGGAACTTCTCGGTGAACAGCTTCTTCATCTGCGGCCACGCCGAGGTGTCGAGCTGCTGCGGCAGCTCGGCCGGATCGAGCTCGAGGCCCTGCAGCAGCAGCGCGTAGAACTGCGGCTCGATGGAACCGACGGCCATGTACCTGCCGTCGGCGGTCTCGTACACGTCGTAGAACGGCGCGCCGGTGTCGAGGAGGTTCACACCGCGCTCGTCCGACCACACGCCGCGGCCGCGGAACGCCCACATCATGTGCGAGAGCGCCAGTGCGCCGTCGACCATCGCGGCGTCGACGACCTGCCCCTTGCCGGAACTCTGGCGCTCGACGAGGGCGGAGAGGATGCCGAAGATCAGGAACATCGAGCCGCCGCCGAAGTCGCCGACCATGTTCAGCGGCGGCACCGGCCGCTCACCCTTGCGCCCGATGGCGTGCAGCACGCCCGTCAGGGAGATGTAGTTGATGTCGTGGCCGGCGGCGTGGGCGAGCGGGCCCTCCTGGCCCCAGCCGGTCATCCGCCCGTAGACCAGGCGCGGGTTGCGGGCCAGCGCGACGTCCGGGCCGAGCCCCATGCGCTCGGTCACGCCCGGGCGGAAGCCCTCGATGAGGACGTCGGCGCGCTCGATCAGCCCGAGGACCTTCTCGACCTGCTCGGGATCCTTCAGGTTGGCCTCGACGACGCGGCGGCCGCGCTGGATCTGGTCGCGGTGACCGGCGGGCGGGATCAGGCCCGGCCGCTGCACGCACACGACGTCGGCGCCGAGATCGGCGAGCAGGGTGGCGGCGTGCGGGCCGGGGCCGAGTCCCGCGAACTCGACGACGCGGATACCCGCGAGCGGACCCTTCTTCTCAACAGCTTCAGCGGACACTCGTCGAACCTCACTCGGGGTGCGTTGGGACCATTCCACGAGGAGGCTACCTTAGCGATCGCTAGAATGTGCCGGGGGTCACGGCACGTCGCCTATCCCTCGTAGAGATCCCCCTCGTTCAGCCGGGTGGCCTCGAACGCCTCCTCGAGGGTGTCGTGCCGATACACCGAGACGACATGGTCGCCCACCACCCGGAATGCGATCGCCTCACTGCGCGGGTGCTCCGGATCGGCCGCCCAGGTGGCGGTCTCCTCGACCACGACGATCCCCTCGTGCACGAACATCCGGCCGGGCCGGAACGTCACGCCCGCCGTCGTCGCCCACTCCCGCAGTTCGTCGAGGCCCTGATCCTCGTCGTCGTCCCCGGTGGGGAGCACGATGTCGTCGCTCGACAACGCCAGCAGGGTCTCGATGTCGTTGGAATTGACAGCGTCGTGCCAGGCCAGGACGGTCGCGATCTCGGAGGTGCTCATACGAGCAGATGCTAGTACCCCGGACCCGCCACGCACGGGTTGCCGCAACCTTGCCTGGCCGCGGGGTGAGGCGCACAGTGGTTCCCATGACGATCCGCGGTCAGCTCGTGAGCTTCCTGCCCAGTACCGATCTCGACATCTCGGAGATGTTCTACGTCGACACCCTCGGCTTCGAGAAGCTGTCCCGGGACCACTTCACGCTGATTCTGGACGCGGGCGGCGGCTCGCCCGTGCGGGTGACGCTGGTGCAGTCCCGCGCCGATACCGGTTACACCGCCCTGGGGTGGCGGGTACCGAACCTGAACGAGACCGTCGAAGCGCTGCGCGCCAAGGGCGTCGAATTCATCCGGTACAACGGCATGGCCCAGGACGAACACGACGCGTGGACGTCGCCCGAGGGCATGCGGGTCGCGTGGTTCCGCGACCCCCACGGAAACGTGCTGTCGCTGATGGAGGCCACCGGCTAGGGTCGACGTGGCCGCGAGGGGGCGGTTCTCGTCGACGCCACTCGCGTGATGCCGCGACCACGTCCCCCTCGGCGCAACCGCGACCGCGTCAGCTGCACCCGCTGGTGCTGCCGCACGACGGACAGGCGTGGCAGGAACCCGAGCGCTGCATCTGCACCCCGCACTGCATGCAGTACGGCGCGTCGCTTCGGCGCGCACGACCCTGCCGGGTGTCGGCCACCGCGTCGTCGAAGACGGGCGCGCTGCGCTCGGCACCGGTGCGGATGCCGAGTTCGGCCCGCTCGTCCGCGTCGAGGTACTCCACCGCCAGGCGCCGGAAGATGTAGTCCAGGATCGACGTCGCGATCCGGAGGTCCGGATCGTCGGTGATGCCCGCCGGCTCGAACCGCGTGCTGGTGAACGCGTTGACGAACGTGCGCAACGGAACCCCGTACTGCAGGCCGTAACTGACCGCCATCGAGAACGCGTCCATGATTCCGGCCAGGGTCGAGCCCTGCTTGGCCACCCGCAGGAACATCTCGCCCGGACGGCCGTCGTCGTACTGGCCGACGGTGACGAAGCCCTTGCAGTCCGCGACGCGGAACTCGAAGGTGCGCGACCGGCGCAGCCGGGGCAGCCGTTCCCGCCGCGGCGCCGGGGCCGTCGCGGCCGGGGCCGCCGTGGCCGACAACGGTTGTCCCAGTTTGCAGTTGTCGCGGTACACCGCGATCGCCTTGAGCCCGAGCCGCCACGCGTCGAGAAACAGTTCCTCGATGTCGGCCGCCGTCGCCGACTCCGGCAGGTTGACCGTCTTCGAGATCGCGCCGGACAGGAACGGCTGCACCGCGGCCATCATCAGGACGTGGCCGCGCGGCTCGATCACGTTGTCTCCCATCGACGTCGCGAACACCGGCAGATGCTCGGGCCGCAACTGCGGCGCGCCGACGACGGTGCGGTGCGTGTCGATGTGGGTGATCAGCTCGGCCACCTTGTCCGGGGGATAACCGAGCCGCGACAATGCCCGGGGCACCGTGCGATTGACGATGGACAGCGTCCCGCCGCCCACCAGCTTCTTCGTCTTCACCAGCGCCAGATCGGGTTCGATGCCGGTGGTGTCGCAGTCCATGGCCAGGCCGATCGTGCCGGTCGGCGCGAGGACCGTCACCTGGCTGTTGCGTACCCCGTGTTCGGCGGCGAGGGCGCACGCGGTGTCCCAGTCCTCCCGCGCCGCGGCGAGAACGTCGGCGGGCGCGACCTGTTCGTCGATGTCGTCGACGGCACCGCGATGACGGGCCAGCACCGCGAGGGTGTGCTCCCGGTTCTCGGCGAATCCGTCGAACGGCCCGAGCCGGCGCGCGAGCCGTGCCGACACCGCGTACGCGTGCCCGGTCATCAGCGCGGTGAGCGCCGCCGCGTACGCCCGTCCGGCGTCGCTGTCGTACGGCAGCCCCAGGGCCATCAGCAACGCCCCGAGATTGGCGTAGCCGAGGCCGAGTTGCCGGAACCGGCGCGAGGTCCGCGCGATGCGGTCGGTGGGATAGTCGGCGCGGCCGACGAGGATCTCCTGGCCGGTGAGCACGACCGCGACGGCGTGCCGGAACCCGGCGACGTCGAACGTGCCGTCGTCGCGCAGGAACGTCAGCAGGTTCAGGCTCGCCAGGTTGCACGCCGAGTCGTCCAGATGCATGTACTCCGAGCACGGATTCGAGCCGTTGATCCGGCCCGTCGCGGCCGCGGTGTGCCAGCGGTTGATGGTGGTGTCGAACTGCAGGCCCGGATCGGCGCACTCCCACGCCGCGGCCGCGATGCGGTGCAGCAGTTCGCGGGCCGGCACCGTGCGCACCGTCGCCCCGGTGGTCACCGCGCGCAGCGGCCACTCGGCGCCGTCGGCGACGGCCTGCATGAACTCGTCGGTCACCCGCACCGAGTTGTTGGCGTTCTGGTACTGCACCGAATGGATGTCGCGACCGTCGAGTCCCATGTCGAAGCCGGCCGCGGCCAGCACCCGCGCCTTGCGTTCCTCGATCGCCTTGCAGTCGACGAACTCCTCGATATCGGGATGGTCGACGTCGAGGATCACCATCTTCGCGGCCCGGCGCGTCTTGCCGCCGGACTTGATGGTGCCCGCCGACGCGTCCGCGCCGCGCATGAAACTCACCGGACCCGACGCGGTACCCCCGCCCGCCAGCGGTTCGGCCGACGACCGGATGCGCGACAGGTTCACGCCCGCCCCGGACCCGCCCTTGAAGATCACCGCCTCCTGGCGGTACCACTCGAGGATCGAGTCGATGCTGTCCTCGACCGACAGGATGAAGCACGCGCTGGCCTGCTGCGGGGTGCCGGGCACCCCGATGTTGAACCACACGGGGCTGTTGAACGACGCCCGCTGCGTGAGGATCAGGTACGTCAGCTCGGCGGCGAACGCCTCCGGGTCGTCGAGATGACCGTCGGCCGCACCCCACGCGGTGACGGTGTCCACGATGCGGGCGACGACGTCGCGCAGCGAGCGTTCCCGCGCCTCGGTGCCGAGGGTGCCGCGGAAGTACTTCTGCGTGACGATGTCGGTGGCGATCTGCGACCAGGCGGCGGGAAACTCGACGTCGCGCTGCTCGAACACGACCGCGCCGGTGCCGTGGTGGACGATGCGGGCGTCGCGCCGCTGCCAGTCCACCTCGTCGGCCGGGTCGACGCCGGCCGTGGTGAAGAACCGTCCGGTGTCCGACTCGAGGTTCGGTTCTGCGACGTCCATCGCGTCCTCCAGGTGCGACCTGCGGGGCACATATAGTCCCCTCATGGTCTCACCCCGAATCGGCACCCCGCTCACTCCCGGCGCCCTGCGCGTCATGCTGCTCGGCGCAGGTGAGCTCGGCAAGGAGGTGGTCGTCGCGCTGCAACGGCTCGGTGTCGAGGTGATCGCGGTGGACCGGTACCCGAACGCGCCGGGGCACCAGGTGGCGCACCGCGCGCACACCGTCGACATGAGCGACCCGCAGGCCCTGCTCGCGCTCGTCGAGGCCGAACGACCCCACCTGGTCGTGCCCGAGATCGAGGCGATCGCCACCGACGCGCTCGCGATCGTCGAGGAACGCGGTCTCGCCGAGGTGATCCCGACCGCGCGCGCCACCCGGCTGACCATGAACCGGGAGGGCATCCGCCGCCTCGCCGCCGAGGAACTCGGGTTGCCCACCTTCCCGTACCGCTTCGCCGAATCCCTCGACGAGGTCCGCGCCGCCGCGGCCGAGGTCGGCTTTCCGTGCGTGATCAAGCCGGTGATGTCCTCGTCCGGCAAGGGCCAGTCCACGGTCCGCACCCCCGACGAGATCGCCGCCGCCTGGGACTATGCGCTCGCCGGCGGGCGCGTCGACCTCGGCCGGGTCATCGTCGAGGGCTTCGTCGACTTCGAGTACGAGATCACCCAGCTCACCGTCCGCGCCGTCGGGCCGTCCGGGGAGGTCGAGACGTTCTTCTGCGAACCGATCGGGCACCTGCAGCGCGCCGGCGACTACGTCGAGTCCTGGCAGCCCCAGCCGATGAGCGAGCGGGCCCTGGCCCGGTCCCGGGAGATCGCGGCGACGGTGACCGGCGCGCTCGGCGGCCGCGGCGTCTTCGGCGTCGAACTGTTCGTCGCGGGCGACGACGTGTTCTTCTCCGAGGTGAGCCCCCGCCCGCACGACACCGGCCTGGTGACCCTGCGCTCGCAGCGCTACTCCGAATTCGAGCTGCACGCCCGCGCGATCCTGGGCCTGCCGGTCGACACCGCGCTCCTCGCCCCCGGGGCGTCGGCGGTGATCTACGGCGGCATCGACGCCGCCGGCATCGCGTTCGAGGGCGTCGCCGACGCGCTGTCGGTGCCCGAAACCGACCTGCGGCTGTTCGGCAAGCCCGAGTCGTTCGTCCGTCGTCGCATGGGTGTGGCGGTGTCCACCGGCCCGGACGTCGAGACCGCGCGGGCCCGCGCGGTCGAGGCGGCGTCGCGCGTGCGGCCGGTGGCGCCGTGACCGCCGGCGCGGAGGTCCTCGTCGGGCTCGCGATCCTCGTCGGCCTCGTCGGCATCGTCGTGCCGATCCTGCCGGGCACCCTGCTGATCTTCGGGGCGATCGCGGTGTGGGCCGTCCTCACCGGCGGCACCGTCGGGTGGACGGTCTTCGCCGTCGCGACGACGGCCCTGCTGGTCACCGGCATCGTGAAGTACACGTGGCCGGGAGGACGGATGCGCCGCGCCGGGGTGCCGACCCGCTCGATCATCGCCGGCGGTCTGCTCGGCATCGTCGGCTTCTTCGTCGTCCCGGTGATCGGTCTGCTGCTCGGTTTCCTGCTCGGCACGTACCTGTCCGAGGTGCAGCGGCACCGCACCCACCGCGACGCCTGGCTCTCGACCGTGCATGCGACGAAGGCGGTGGCGCTGTCGATCCTCGTCGAGCTGCTCGGCGGTCTCGTCGCCGCCGGTGTGTGGCTCGGCGCGGTGCTGCTCACCTGAACGTCGCAGCCTCCGGATACGGCTGTGGCCGAATGTCACATCGTGTCGATCCAAACGACGCGATGTGACATTCGGCCACGGCGGGGGAGCGGGTGGCGTCAGGCCTTGTGCGGCTCCGAGGCGCGGAACATGTCCTCGCGCTCGACGACCTTGACGCGCTCGCGGCCCTCGGCCTCGCCGAGGCTGCGCTCGTGCGCGTCGAGGCGGTACCAGCCCTGCCAGGTGGTGTAGGGCAGCTGCTTGTCCTCGAGGAAGGCGACGATCGCGTCCTCGGACGGGTCCTCGGGGGTATTGAGCAGCCCCTGCGCCCGGTCGGCGAGCAGGTTCGCGACGGTCTCGTTCGCATCGCCCTTGGTGTGGCCGATCAGGCCCACGGGGCCGCGCTTGATCCAGCCGGTGACGTAGGTCGCCTGCAGGTAGCGGGCGGTGCCCTCGGCGGCGTCGTCCGCGACGACGCGTCCGGCCTCGTTGGGCACGGTGCCGGCCTGCTCGTCGAACGGCAGCTTGGCGATGTTCTGCGACAGGTAGCCCACGGCCCGGTACACGGCCTGGACCTCCCAGTCACGGAACTTGCCGGTGCCGCGGACGTTGCCGGTGCCGTCGAGCTCGGTGCGCTCGGTACGCAGGCCCACGACCTTGCCGTCCTCGCCGAGGATCTCGGCGGGGGACTCGAAGAAGTGCAGGAACAGCTTGTGCGGGCGGTCGCCGACGTCGCGGATGGCCCAGTCCTGCAGGGTGTTGGCCACCATGTCGACCTGCTTGGAATTGCGGCGCGCCGCCTCCGAGCCCTCGTCGTAGTCGATGTCCTCGGGATCGACGATGACCTCGATGGTGGGCGAGTGGTCGAGCTCACGCAGCTCGAGCGGGGTGAACTTGGCCTGGGCGGGACCGCGGCGGCCGAACACGTGCACCTCGACGGCCTTGTTGTTCTTCAGGCCCTCGTAGACGTTGGCGGGGATCTCCGTCGGCAGCAGCTCGTCGCCGGTCTTGGCCAGCACCCGGGCGATGTCGAGGGCGACGTTGCCGACGCCGAGCACGGCGACCTTCTCGGCCTCGAGCGGCCAGTGGCGGGGCACGTCCGGGTGGCCGTCGTACCAGGAGACGAAGTCGGCGGCGCCGTAGCTGCCGTCGAGTTCGATGCCGGGGATGTTCAGGGCGCGGTCGGCGTTGGCGCCGGTGGAGAAGATCACCGCGTCGTAGAAGCGGCGCAGGTCCTCGAGGGTGATGTCGGTGCCGTAGTCGAGGTTGCCGAGCAGCCGGACCTGGGGCTTGTCGAGCACCTTGTGCAACGCGGTGATGATGCCCTTGATGCGCGGATGGTCCGGGGCCACGCCGTAACGGATGAGACCGAACGGGGCGGGCATCCGCTCGAACAGGTCGATGCTGACCTCGGTGTCGGACTTCATGAGCGCATCGGCGGCGTAGATACCGGCGGGGCCGGCACCGACGATCGCGACGCGAAGGGGACGAGTCTGATCGGTCATCAGGGGTCAACTACCTCTTCGGTGTGCGGACGGACGTGGTTCAGCTTAATTGAGGAAGGGAGCCGGCAGGGGTGGCTGCCATGGGCACGCGGGAGCGGCAGGAACTGCGCGACGAACCGGGCGTGACGAGAAATCGCTTCAGCGACAACACATGTGGGCGCTCACTCGACACAGGTCGACGGCGAGACGTCGAACGAGGTGCGTAGAGGCCATGGGCAATTCCTACCTCGAGAGGGTTTATTGGGGCAAATGCGCCCGCGGGGGGCCGTGCCCGCGCGGCCTAGGATCGCCCCATGGCAGCCGAACGCGCACCCGAACCCGACCCGGACGAAACGGACCGCAGCAGCGCGACGCCGTTCCTCGCGGCGCTCGCGATCATCGTGGTGCTCGTCGTCGGGGTGTTCGTCGCCCAGCTGGTGTCGCCGTCGGACAGCAGCACCTCCGGGACCGAGCTCGTCGTGCGAACGGTCGACGACTACGTCCGCGCGCACAACGCCGGCGACGCCCCCGCGCAGGACCGCTTGCGCTGCGACGGGCTCCCTGCCGACCGGGCCCCGCTGGCCGGCGTGGACGGCGAGGTGCAGCTCGAGGGCGTCGAGAACGTCGAGGCGGACGGCGACCGGGGAACCGCCGACGTGCGCGCCCGGTTCGACGGGAACGAGCAGACCGCCACGTGGCAGTTCGTCCGGATCGACGACGTCTGGCGGGTCTGCACCTTCTGATCGGGGACCGGCGCCACCCGCCCGCCTGGTCGGCTCGCCGCGAACTGTGAAAAGCTGGTGCGGTGAGCTACGCAGGTGATATAACGCCGCAGCAAGCGTGGGAGCTGCTGCGCGAGAACCCGGACGCCGTGCTCGTCGATGTGCGTACCGACGCCGAATGGAAATACGTGGGGGTCCCCGAGACCTCCCCCATCGGGCGCCGCACCGTCTTCGTCGAGTGGGTGCGCTACCCGGACGGTGCCCGCAACGCGGGGTTCGTCGAGCAGCTGAAGGACGCCGGCGTGACCGGCGGGCCGGTCGTGTTCCTGTGTCGCTCGGGACAGCGTTCCATCGCGGCCGCGGAAGCGGCCACCGCGGCGGGCCTGGCCCCGTCGTACAACATCGTCGAAGGATTCGAAGGCGGCCTCGATGCCGAGAGGCATCGCGGAGCCGAGGGCTGGCGGGCCGCGGGCCTGCCGTGGAGGCAGTCGTGAGCGCAATTCCCAGGGGCGGCGCCTTCGAGCGGCCGCTGCCGGCATCGGTGCGTCCCGCCACGCTCGGCGTGCGCGGCGGCACCATGCGGTCCGGATTCGAGGAGACCTCCGAGGCGATCTACCTCAATTCCGGTTTCGTCTACGAATCGGCCGAGGCCGCGGAGCAGGCGTTCACGGGCGACGTGGACCACTTCGTCTACTCCCGGTACGGCAACCCGACCGTGAAGATGTTCGAGGAGCGGCTGCGGCTGCTCGAGGGCGCCGAGGGCTGCTACGCCACCGCCTCCGGCATGTCGGCGGTGTTCACCTCCCTCGCCGCGCTGCTCGGCAAGGGCGATCGCCTGGTCGCGGCCCGGAGCCTGTTCGGCTCCTGCTTCGTGGTGTGCAACGAGATCCTGCCCCGCTGGGGCGTGGAGACGGTGTTCGTCGACGGCGAGGACCTCGACCAGTGGGAACAGGCGCTGTCCGTGCCCACGACCGCGGTCTTCTTCGAGACGCCGTCGAACCCGATGCAGACCCTCGTCGACGTGCGCCGGGTCTCCGAGATGGCCCACGCCGCCGGTGCCAAGGTGGTGCTCGACAACGTCTTCGCCACGCCGCTGCTGCAGCGCAGCCTGGATCTCGGCGCCGACATCGTCGTGTACTCGGGCACCAAGCACATCGACGGCCAGGGCCGCGTGCTCGGCGGGGCGATCCTCGGCCCGCAGGACTACATCGACGGCCCGGTGCAGCAGCTCATCCGGCACACCGGCCCGGCGCTGAGCCCGTTCAACGCCCACACCCTGCTCAAGGGCCTCGAGACACTGCCGCTGCGGATCCGGCACTCGGTGGAGTCGGCCGGGCGGATCGCCCGCTTCCTCCAGGACCACGCCGCGATCAAGTGGGTCAAGTACCCGTTCCTCGAGTCGCACCCGCAGTACGACCTGGCGCGGTCCCAGATGAGCGGCGGCGGCACGGTCGTGACCTTCGAGCTGGACGCCCCGGAGGGCGAGGGCAAGAAGCGCGCGTTCGAACTGCTCGACGGGCTGCGCATCGTCGACATCTCCAACAACCTCGGCGACGCCAAGTCGCTGATCACCCACCCCGCGACGACGACGCACCGGGCGATGGGTCCGGAGGGCCGGGCGGCGATCGGCCTGTCCGACGGTGTGGTCCGGTTGTCGGTGGGGCTCGAGGATCCGGAGGACCTGCTCGAGGACTTCGAGCAGGCGCTGAAGTAGCCCGCTGCCACGTCGGAGGCGACAGCCACGTCGAGGCCGTACCGGCATCGCGGACTCCGACCCCCTGGGCCCGCCGAGTCGATGACACCGGCCGTACCGGACACCGAAGGAGAGCCGGCTCGGCGGTCGGGTGTGCTTCGGTAACGTACAAGTCGACCCGCAACTGCGTGTCGTTCGATCGGCTCTGCACAGCCGAACTGTGGGAGGTTCCCGTGGCTGGTGGTCTCGTCGCCCTGTTGGACGACGTCGCGGCACTGACGAAGGCGGCCGCGGCGTCCATCGACGATATCGGCGCCGCGGCCGGCAAGGCCGGCGTCAAGGCGGCCGGTGTCGTCGTCGACGACACCGCCGTCACCCCGCGCTATGTGCACGGGTTCACCCCCGATCGTGAACTGCCGATCATCCGCAAGATCGCGACCGGGTCGATCCGCAACAAGCTCCTGATCATCCTGCCGGTGGCGATGCTCCTGAGCCAGTTCCTGCCCCAGGCGCTGCCCTACCTGTTGATCGCCGGTGGTCTGTTCCTGTGCTACGAGGGGGCCGAGAAGGTCTACGAAGCACTCACCGGTGGTCACCACGACGAGGACGCGACTGCGGGGCAGAGCGGGCCGGAGTTCGAGAAGTCGATGGTCAGCGGCGCGATCCGCACCGACCTCATCCTGTCGGCCGAGATCATGGTGATCTCCCTGGCGTCGGTCGAGGACGAACCGTTCCTCACCCGGCTGTTGGTGCTCGTCGTCGTCGCGATCCTCATCACCGCCCTGGTGTACGGCGCGGTCGCGCTGATCGTGAAGATGGACGACGTGGGCCTGTCGCTCGCCCGACGCCGATCGTCGTTCAGCCGACGATTCGGGCGGGGGCTCGTGGCCGCGATGCCGAAGGTGATGACGGTGCTCACCGTGGTCGGGATCGCCGCGATGCTGTGGGTCGGTGGCCACATCCTGCTCGTCAACGTCGGCGAGGCAGGATTCCATTGGCCGGCCGATCGCCTCCACGATCTCGAACACTGGTTCGGCGATCTCGTGCACGGCGGCTTCGGCGGTGTGCTGTCCTGGACTGCCGGGACCGTGGCGTCCGCACTCGTCGGGCTCGTCGTGGGTGCGATCATCGTCCTGATCGCGCACCTGATTCCGAAACGGAAGAAGCGCGGCGCGGCGCACTGACGGTGTCGACGTCCTCCGATGGGTCACCGGGGTGGGGAACCGGTCGAAGACGGCGTCGGGCCGCCGTCCCCGGACCCGGCGTCCTGCGATACGCTGCGGTGACCCCGCTTGCCGGCGGGGTGCCGCAGCGTATCGGTGAAGTCCGGTGTAATCCGGCACTGTCCCGCAACTGTGAGGCCGGCAGCGCGCTGCCGGACGAGTCAGGTCGGCCGGCGCGGCGGTCACGTACTGGTCCTCGGACGAAGGACGGTGTCGTGCCGCAACGGTGATCCGTTGCAGCCGTGCTGTTTTCGTCCTCCGCCTCACGGAGGATGGCTGTGCCTGCCCCCACTGCGCCCGCCCGCCGGCTGTTCGCTACTGGACTCGCCGCGCTCGCCCTGCTCGCCGCCTCGTGCGGCTCGAGCGGCGGATCCGACCCGGCCTCCGCGTCGTCCGGCGACGGCACCTTCCCGGTCACCGTGGGCTCCGGCGACGGCGCGATCACCCTCGACGCGGTCCCCGGATCGATCGTCTCCCTCAGCCCCACCGCCACCGAGATGCTCTACGCCGTCGGCGCCGGCGACCAGGTCGTCGCGGTCGACGACCAGTCCGATTTCCCCGCGGAGGCGCCCGTCACCGCCCTGTCCGGATACTCGCCGAACGTCGAGGCCGTGCTCGGCTACGAACCGGACCTCGTGGTCGCCATGGACGACGTCGGCGACCTCGTCTCCGGCCTCGAGGCGGCCGGCGTCCCCACGCTGCTGCTGCCCGCCGCCACCACCCTCGACGAGGCGTACACGCAGATGGAGCAGCTCGGCGCCGCCACCGGGCACGTCGGCGACGCGGCCGAACTCGTCGCCTCGATGCGCAGCGACATCGACGAGGTCGTCGCCGGGCTGCCCCCGCGCCCGGCCCCGCTGACCTACTACCACGAGCTCGACGACACCTACTACAGCGTCACCGGCGGCACCTTCATCGGCGGCATCTACTCGATGCTCGGCCTGCGTTCGATCGGCGACGCCGCCGGAGCCGACGCCTACCCGCAGCTGTCCGCCGAGTACGTCCTCGACGCCGACCCCGACCTGATCTTCCTCGCCGACGGGCAGTGCTGCGGTGTCACCCCGGACACCGTGGCCGCCCGCGCCGGCTGGGGCGAGCTGACGGCCGTCCGGTCCGGCCAGGTCCACGTGCTCGACGAGGACGTCGCCAGCCGCTGGGGACCCCGGGTCGTGGACCTCGTGCGGCACCTCGGGACGATCGTGGCCGCCGCGCCCGCGTCCGAACCCGCCGCGCAGCCCACCCGGTGACCCGCGCCGCGCGCCACCCGGCCCTGGTGCTCGGCGCGGCAGCCCTCGTCCTGGTGGTCGCGCTGCACGTCGGGGTGCTCGTCGGCCCCGCCGGGCTCACCGTGCGCGGCGTGTTCCTCGAGCTGATCGACGCCCTGCCGTTCGTCGACGTCGACTCCGGACTGACGACGCGGCAGCAGGCCATCCTGTGGAACATCCGGATGCCGCGGGTGGCGCTCGGCGCGCTGGTCGGTGCGATGCTCGCCATCGCGGGTGCCACCTACCAGGGGGTGTTCCGCAACCCGCTGGCCGATCCCTACCTGCTCGGTGTGTCGAGCGGGGCGGGCCTGGGCGCCACCCTCGCGATCGCGCTCGGCGGGGCGCTCGGTGCCGCCGGGGTGCCGGTCGCCGCGTTCGCCGGCGGCCTGGTGGCCGTCGCCGCCACGTACGCGCTCGGGCGCAGCGTCGGCGGGATGCGTTCGGAGGTCGTCATCATCCTGGCCGGCGTCGCGGTCGCGGCGTTCGCAAATGCGGCGCAGACGTTCGTCCAGCAGCTCTACGACGACACCCTGCGGCAGGTGTACACGTGGCTGCTCGGCCGCCTCAGCACCGACGGCTGGTCCGACGTGGTCGTCGTGCTGCCGTACGTCGTGGTGTCCGCCGCGGTCATCCTGCTGCACCGCCGGATGCTCGACGTGATGGCGGTCGGCGACGTGGAGGCCGCGAGCCTCGGCGTGAGCCCGGCCCGGGTCCGGCTGGTCCTGGTGTGCGTGGCCACCCTCGGCACCGCCGCCGTGGTCGGCGCCAGCGGGCTCATCGGCTTCGTCGGAATCGTGGTGCCGCACGCGATCCGGCTGATCGTCGGCCCGGGGCACCGGTTGCTGCTGCCGCTGTCGCTGATGATCGGGGCCGCCTTCCTCGTCCTGGCGGACGTGCTGGCCCGGACCGTGATGTCCCCGGCCGAACTGCCCATCGGCGTGGTGACCGCGGCCGTCGGCGCCCCGTTCTTCCTCGTCGTGCTGCGCCGGCATCGGGGGGTGTCGTGAACGCCGTCGACTGCCACGGCCTGAGCGTCGCCCGCGGCGGCAAGACCGTCCTGCACGGGGTGGACCTGCTTGTCGGACAGGGGGAGTGGGTCGCGCTCGTCGGGCCCAACGGCGGTGGGAAGACTACGCTGCTGCACGCGCTCGCGGGCCTGGTGCCCGCGACCGGCCGGATCCGCGTCGGCGGCCTGGACCCCGCCCACGCCGGACGCCGGGCGATGGCCCGGACGGTGGCGCTCATGCCGCAGCGGCCGGTGGTGCCCGAGGGCATGACCGTCGCCGACCTGATCCGGCTCGGCCGCACCCCGCACATGCCGCGGTTCGCGACCGAGTCGGCGCACGACCGCGAGGTGGTCGAGTCGGTGCTCGACCGCCTCGACCTGCGCGGGCTGGCCGCGCGGCCGGCGACCGAGCTGTCCGGCGGTGAGCTGCAACGGGTGGTGCTCGGGCGCGCACTCGCGCAGGAGCCGAAGGTGCTGCTGCTGGACGAGCCCACCAGCGCCCTCGACATCGGCCACCAGCAGCACGTGCTGGACCTGGTGGAGTCGATGCGCGCGGAGAACGCGCTCACCGTCCTCGCGGCCATGCACGACCTGACGTCGGCGGCGCTGTACGGCGGACGGCTGGTGCTGCTCGCCGACGGCCGCGTCGTCGCCGACGGCACGCCCCGGCAGGTGCTGACAGCCCGGCGGATCGCCGACGTGTACGGCGCGCGCGTCGAGGTGCTGGACCGACCCGGTTCCGGACCGGCCATCGTGCCGGTTCGCGGGAGCTGTTCCGGCCGAACCGAATCGGAGGGTTCGTGATGGAGGTCCTGCTGCTGGGCACGGGTGCGGCCGACGGCTGGCCGAATCCGTTCTGCGCGTGCGCATCGTGCTCGGACGCGGCCGCCCGCGGCGAGATACGCGGGCAGACGGCGGCGCTGGTGGACGACGTCCTCATGCTCGACTGCGGGCCCGAGGCGCCGCGCGCGGCCCTGCGCCACGGCCGCACCCTCGCCGGGGTGCGGCACATCCTGCTCACCCATTCGCATCCCGACCATCTCGGCCCGCAGGCGCTGCTGTTCCGTGCTTGGGCGACAGTGGATTTCGAGATCGAGGTGATCGGACCCCCCGACACGCTGGACCAGTGCCGGGACTGGGTGGGTCCCACCGACGCGGTGCGGTTCGTGCCCGTCGCGGCCGGGGACGTGCTGACGGTGGGCGAGTATCGGGTGCGGGTCCTGCCCGCCGCCCACCGGGTCCTGAGAGAGGGAGACTCGGTGCTCTACGACGTGCAGGGCCCGGGCGGCGACCGGTTGCTGTGGGCTTGCGACACCGGCCCGCTGCCCGCGGACTGGTTCGAGCGGGTCGCCGGCGCGGGGTACGACGCGGTCTTCCTGGAGGAGACGTTCGGTGACCGCATCGATCTGGGGGACGCGCACCACACGCTGCCCGCGTTCGGCGAGACGGTGGGGGCGCTGCGCGCGTGCGGGGCGGTGACCGAGCGGACAGACGTGGTGGCCGTGCATCTGGGGCACCACAACCCGCCGGTCGCGCAGTTGCGGATCCGCCTGGCGGCCTGCGGGGCGCGACCGGGCGACGACGGTGAGGTGACGACGGTGGGACAAACGACCGGCAAAGCCGCTGCGACGCAGCGCACCCTGGTACTCGGCGGTGTCCGCTCCGGCAAGTCGCGGCACGCCGAGGAGTTGCTCGAATCGTTCCCGGCGGTGACGTACGTGGCGACCGGCGGCACGCGCGACGGCGACGCGGAGTGGGCCGAGCGGGTGGCGCTGCACCGCGCCCGTCGGCCGCGGTCGTGGACGACGGTGGAGACCGACGACGTGGCATCCGTACTGCGCGGGTCGCGCGAGCCGTTGCTGATCGACTGCCTCGGGACCTGGCTCACCGCCCGCCTGGACCGTCACGACGTGTGGTCGGGCGGCGACGTCACCGCGGTCGAGGCGGACGTCGAGGAGTTGCTCGAGGCGTGGCGTTCGTGTGCCGTGCCGGTGGTGGCGGTCAGCAACGAGGTCGGCAGCGGCGTGGTGCCGCCGACGGCGTCGGGCCGGCTGTTCCGCGACCTGCTCGGGCGGCTCAACGCGCGGGTGGCCGCCGAGTCGGAGGCGGTGACGTTGGTCGTGGCGGGCATTCCGATGCGGTTGCGCTAGAGCATCGAACTTCGTTCTGTGCAAGTCGGATTCCCGGTCACACATAAACCTCCGATCGCACACGATTGTGTGCAGATGTGATCTGGAACACAGCCGTAACTGTTTAGTGACCCTTCGCATCGGGCGTGTTATCGTTCCGAAACGAACTGGGGTCCGAGCGGGGGTGTCGGTCCACAGTGCCCTTCGGGGCAGCACGCCAACGACACCTGAATCCGCCTGTGCGAGAAACCGACCGGTATCTCGCCCGACCTGACCAGAAGGCACATCCGAATCGACCGCGGCGGCCGCCCGCGGCCGTGATCAGCCGTGCCCGGGGGCGCCCGGGTAACCGCACACCTGAGTAGGGGAATGAATTGAGCATCAAGCACACGTCCGGCCTCCGCCGCGGCGCACGCATCGGTGGTGTCGCAGCTGCTGCTGCGATCGCCCTGGGCTTCCTGTCCGCGGGTGCGGCTAACGCCGACACCTTCGTCCCGCTGCCCGAGGGCGAGATCGTCGCCCCCAGTGGGAACGTCATCAAGCGGTTCGACGAGCGCGCCCTGATCTCGCCGTCGCTCGCGGCCAACGGCGCAGGTCGCGTGGCGTGGGTGTCCGGTACGATCACCGCCGAAGTCAAGGGTGTTCCCGCCAATGCGGAGGCCGGTCCGTCCAACGGTGGTATCGCCGAGAACCCCGACGGTTCGGTCAACCAGAACGGCACGCAGGGCACCTCGACCAACGGCGTTCCGCGCCTGACCACCGGCTACATCGTCGGCTGCCAGGTGGACATCAGCCAGATGTCGGGCACGCTGGGTCTCAACGTAGGCATGTCGGGCGATCTTGCCAAGGAGACCGGCAACGCGTCGGTCGGCGGTTCGGCAGTTGTCGCGGCACCCATGACCGCTGGTCAGGTCCGCTTCGTGCCGGTCCAGGGCAGGGACATCAAGAAGGACGGCAAGTACACCATCCAGTACCAGGATGCCCAGATCGACGCTCAGGGCTGCGGCGGCTACGCGCAGGCTCGTTCGTACACGGTCCTCGAGGTCACGGGTAACAACTACGAAAAGACCACCCTGTACGGCCAGCCGTTCAGCATCGGCTGAGCATCTCCAGGCCACCCCTCCTTACCCTCGCTCGCACGAGCGTAGAACCTCGAGAGAGAGACCATGAAGACCAGCTTCAAGACCGGCCTGCGCCGCGCGCTCAAGTCCGCCGGTGTCGGCGCAACCGTCGCCGTCGCGATCGGATTCGCCTCCGTCGGAGCGGCCAATGCCGACACCTTCGTTCCGCTGGAGGACGGCTCGATCAGCCAGACGCTGCCCGACGGCACCGTCGTCACCGTCACCCGGACCGGTGAGACCGCCACCATCTCGCCCTCGATGGGCGCCACCCCGCTGCACCGCAACGTGTGGGTTTCCGGCACGGCCAAGGTCGACCTCAGCGGGCCGGGTGCCGCGATCGGTGGACGTATCCAGCCCGGCTACATCGTCGGCTGCCAGCTCGGCATGACGGCCAACCTCGGTGCGGGGGCCGGTCTGGGCGCCGGCATGGGCACCTCGGGAGAGTCTGCCAGTGGCTCGGTCACGGGCAACGCCGGTATCACCCTCAAGCCGAACCAGGCCTACGACTACAAGGTTCTCGACCTGACCCAGGTCGATCCCTTCGGCGCCGAGGTGCACCGCAACTTCAACACCTTCAAGGGTGCGAGCGGCACCGTCACCTGGGGTGACTCGACTCTCGGCGTCACCGGTTGCGCCGGCTTCGCGCAGGCCCGCAGCTACGTCAAGGTCACGGTCGACACCCCGACCGCGACCCAGCAGGTCACCCTCTGGGGCCAGCCCTTCAGCATTGGCTGAGCGAGGCGCCTTCAGAGGTGAGCAGCCCCGCCGACGAGAACCTCATCCTCTCGTCGGCGGGGCGTCGTCGCTGCCCGGTCCGGTGGGGGCCGGGCAGTGGCGTCATGGATGAACGGTGACGGGGAGGTTGTTGCGGCATCGCCCGAGTGGTATGCGCGACAACCTCCCCTTCGGCGTCGAAACCGCCCGCTCGATGCCGCTCAGAACGGATTCGCGGTGCGCCCCACCAGTTCCGCGATCGATTCGATGACGCGGGTGGGCCGGTAGGGGAACATCTCCACGGACTCGCGGGTGGAGATGCCGGTGAGGACCAGCAGTGTCTGCAGGCCCGCCTCGAGGCCGCAGACGATATCGGTGTCCATGCGGTCGCCGATCATGAGTGTGTGCTCCGAGTGCGCGCCGATCGCGCGCAGGGCGGACCGCATCATCAGGGCATTGGGCTTGCCCACGAAGTACGGTTCGCGGCCCGTCGCCCGGGTGATCAGGGCCGCGACGGCCCCGGTGGCGGGGAGCGAGCCCTCCCGCGACGGTCCGGTCGGATCCGGATTGGTCGCGATGAACCGGGCACCCCGCTCGACGAGCCGGATCGCCGTGGTGATCGCCTCGAACGAGTACGTGCGGGTTTCCCCCAAAACGACGTAGTCCGGATCGCTGTCGGTGAGGACGTAGCCGATGTCGTGCAGGGCCGTGGTCAGTCCCGACTCGCCCACCACGTATGCGCTGCCACCGGGGCGCTGATTCGCCAGGAACGTCGCCGTTGCCAGCGCCGACGTCCAGATGGACTTCTCCGGGACGTCGAGCCCGGTGCGCAGCAACCGGGCCCGCAGATCCCGCGGAGTGCGGATCGAATTGTTGGTGAGCACCATGAACGGCGTGCCGTTCTCGCGCAGCTCGGTCAGGAACGCGTCGGCGCCGGGAATCAGGTGTTCCTCATGGACCAGGACGCCGTCCATGTCCATCAGGTAGTTCCAGACCGGCGCGGGTGTGGGTTCGTCGCTCACCGTTCGAGTGTGTCACCGACCGCTCAGGCCAGCAGCCGGTACAACCCGATCAACCCGACCACGACGATGACGGCACGCAGCGCCGTGGGCGAGAGCCGGCGGCCGTACCGGGAGCCGAGGGCGCCGCCGATCAGCGAGCCCACGGCGATCAGCGCCGCCACCGTCCAGTCGATCCGGTCGAACGCGACCAGCGTGTAGGCGGTGGCGGCCACGACGTTCACCAGCAGCGAGAGCAGATTCTTCGCAGCGTTCTGCCGCTGGATGTGATCGTGCAGCAGCGCGCCGAACAGGCCCATCAACAGGATGCCCTGCGCGGCCGTGAAGTAGCCGCCGTACACGCCCACTGCGAAGGTGCCGACGATCAGCGCCGTCATCCGGGCGGGGCCGATCTGCTCCTCCGGGCCGCCGGAGCGGCGCAGCACCCACTGCTGCAGCTTCGGCTGGAACACGACGAGGAGCAGCGCCAGCACGAGCAGGACGGGCACGATCGTCTCGAAGGCCGACTCGGGCAGGTTCAGCAGCAGCCACGATCCGAGGACCGCGCCGGAGACCGACGCGGGGATCTGCCACCGTAGCCGGGGCCACTGTCCGCGCAGCTCCCGCCGGTACCCCCACGTGCTCGACACCCCACCAGCGACGAGTCCGACCGCGTTGGACATCGTGGCGGTCACCGGCGGCAGGCCGAAGGCGACGAGGGTCGGGAAGGTGATGAGGGTCCCGGAGCCGACCAGCGCGTTGATCGCGCCGGCGCCCAGCCCGGCCAGGGCGACGAGGAACAGTTCGAGCGGTGTCACCGAGCCGACCTTACGGTAGGCGCCGCCGTGGCCTGTCGTCGCCACCCCGGAGCGTCGGGTGCCACCGAATACGCTGTCTCGAAAAGGCTTTCGCGTGGATCGCCGGCGGACGGCACCGGCCGCCGCGGGTGCCGGTGTCCCGCCGTCGTGGCCCGCCGGTGCACCGTCCCAATTCCGGACACTCCCCGTCCGCGGGAGCCGCCCACCCCTCCCGCCGGTTCGGGGGCCGAACGGCCCCGTTCCGGCGACGCGCGCTCGAATCCGCAGGTCGAGGGGCGTCCGAGGGCGGGAGATGAGCCACGTCATAGCGGGTGTCCGAAAGTGGCACACTTCACATCTTCGGGTCCGGACGCATGCTCTTCCTCATTCGAACCGCATCACCAGCCGCCCCGGACCGGGTGCCGCCGTACCCAGCACACCTGTGTCAGTCGAGGTTGCCCTCGGAGGTGGATCGCAGTTACTCGGAGATGGGCAGGCACATCCGGACCTCGGTACCGTGCGGGTGGTTGG
>NZ_WVTE01000227.1:0-45625 GCF_009939605.1 Rhodococcus sp. YH1
CCGCCGGGTGCTGCACCACCTGGCCGAGCGGCGCGTGGACACCTATCGGGGACTGCTCGACGAGAAGGGGGACATCGGGTGAGGATCGCTCTGCTCACGTACTCCACCAAGCCGCGCGGCGGTGTCGACGACGGCGAGCCCGCCCTTGGTGCCCGTGCGGGCGAGCACCTCGCCACCCGGGCCGACGATCTTCGCCTGCCCGAGGAAGCGCATGCCGCCCTGCATCCCGGTCTGATTGGACGAGACGAGCACGACCTGGTTCTCGGCGGCGCGGGCCGCGTCGTACAGGTCGAACAGCCGGGACTGCCGGTCCTGCGGCAGCCGGGCCGCCCGGTCGGTGACGCTCGCGGGCCACGCCGACAGCGCGGCGACGATCCGTGCGCCGTCCAGCGCCAGCGTGCGGGCGGACTCGGGGAACGTCTTGTCGTAGTCGATCAGCATCCCCATGCGGCCCACCGGGGTGTCGAAGGCCTCGAACCGGTCGCCCGGCGCGTAGGCGAGGAATTCCCCGGCCGGCTGGTGCACCTTGCGGTGGGTGCCGAGAATCCCGTCGCCGGTGACGCAGGCGGCGGCGTTGTACCGCAGATCCCCGTCCCGTTCGGTGTAGCCGACGCACACGGTCATCTCGCCCGCCATCCGGGCGAGCGCGTCGAGTTCGGGTCCGTCCCGCCACAGTGCGGGCGGCAGGTCGTCCGGGTCGGGCCGGCGCAGGTCCGAGATGTACCCGCCGAGGCACGCGTCGGGCAGCACCAGCAGCTCGATGCGGTCCCGTCGCGCGGACTCGATCAGGGTCTCCAGTTTGAGCAGGGCCCGCGGCACGTCGCGTCCGAAGTGACCGGCCAGGGCGGCGATGCGCGTCATGCGGCGCCCGTCAGGCCGGGGCGCCGATCGAGGCCCGCAGTCCGGCCTCGAGCTCGATCCGGTCCGCGAGGTGTTCGGCGTCGCGCGCGATTCCGGCGAACCGTCCCGATCCCCACGTGTGCAGCCAGGGCAGGCCCAGGAAGTACAGGCCGGGCACCGAGGTCACGCCCCGATTGTGGCACGGCAGACCGGCACCGTCGAAGACCCCGGCGTGCAGCCAGCGGTAGTTCGTCCGGAATCCGATCGACCAGATCACCGAGCCGATCCCGGCGGTGTCCAGGTCCAGGCCGGTGGGTTCCTCGGCGGGTCGCCACACCGGGACGTACCGCTCCTCCGGCGGGGCGTCGATGCCCTCCCGCGCGATGTGGTCGTCGATCATGTCCTTGATGCTCTCGGCCACGGCGTCGGCCGCGTCGAGCGACGCGCCGAGGGTGGGCGCCACACGCAGCACTCCGTCGTCCACACCGAGCAGCCTGCCGTAGAGGCGCATCCCCTCGAGGGCGAAGGACCGCAGGTCGATGTCGCGACCGCCGTCGCGGCCCGTGACGTAGTGATTGGTGTTCTCCCGTTTGGCGGTTCCGCCGGGGTGTTCGGCGATGGGCACGTCATAGGTGCCCATGTCGTGCAGCCAGGCCACGCAGTCCCGCCCGCGGTAGAACCGCGCCACCCGCGGTGCGCTCCCGGTCACCAGGTGGACCTGCCGGCCGGCGAGCATGAGGTCCTCGGCGATCTGCGCGCCGGACTGCCCGTTGCCGACCACCAGCACCGCACCGTCCGGCAGCGCGGACGCCGACCTGTACCGCGAGGAGTGCAGCTGGGTGAGGTGCGCGGGCAGCTTCTCCGCGTACCGCGGCACCACGGGCTCGTGGTAGCCGCCGGTGGCGACGACGACCTGCCGCGCCCGGATCGGGCCTGCGGTGGTCTGCACATCGAAGCCGCCGCCGGCCGCCTGCGTCACCGACGTGACCGCGACGCCCTCGCGCACCGGCGGGTGGAAGGTGCCGGCGTAGCCGCGGACGAACGCGTACGTCTCGTCGCGGGTCATGAACCCGTCCGGATCGTCGCCGCGGTAGCTGTAGCCGGGCAGGTTGCATTGCCAGTTGGGGGTGACGAGGGTGAAGTTGTCCCACCGGCTGTCGCGCCACTCGTGGGCGATGCCGTCCCGTTCGAGCACCACATGGTCGATGCCCCGCTGCACGAGGTGCCAGCTGACGGACAGACCGGCCTGGCCCCCGCCCACGACGACGACGTCACGGTTCTCGATCATCGGACTGTTCCTTCCGGTCGGTGGGCTGCGCCGGCGCCGCCCGGCGCGGCGTCGACGGTGGGCGGATCCAGGGCCAGCACCCGCACGACGGCATCGGGTTCGTAACGACCGGCCGCCGCCTCGATCTCCGCGAGCGTCGCGGCCGCGGAGGTGCAGTACATGCCGAACTTGGCGCGCACGCGTTCGCTCGCCTCGGTGAGGGCCAGGCGAGTGCGGTCGACGAAGTCCCGGACGGCGTACTCCGCGCCCGCGGTCAGATGGTCGTGCATCACCAGGGACGGCGAGTAGTACTCGCCGGCGCGGCCGTCGGGCCACCGCACCGTGTAGGTCATTTCAGGCATGGGCCGGCACCCCTGCCCCGCGGAGGGACGCCGGCCGCTGCTCGCGGCTCAGCTGCGTCCCGGTCACCAGGTTGGGGGCCACCACGTCGCCGTAGACCTCGGGCCGCCGGTCCCGCAGGTTGTACATGCCGCCGCCGCGGATCGCGTCGAGTTCGGCGCGCACGTCGAGCCGGGCGGACGCGAGGCCGGGGTCGGTGCCGGTGGTCGCCAGGATCTCCCCACCCGGCCCGACGATCTTGGCGCTGCACACGAACCGCAGCGACCCGAAGGTGCCGGCCTGGTTGGACGCCACCCACACCACCTGGTTCTCGGTGGCCCGGGCCCGGTCGTAGATGTCGAAGCGCTGCGTCCACCGATCGTCCGCGAGAGCGGCGGCCTGCGCGGTCCGGGCCGTCGGCCAGGCGGACAGCGACGTGACGATCTCCGCGCCGTCGAGCGCCAGGGCGCGGGCCGCCTCGGGGAACGCCTTGTCGTAGCAGATCTGCATGCCCATCCGGCCGATCGGCGTGTCGAACGCCGCGTAGCGGTCGCCGGCGTCGTAGCAGAGGTTCTCGCCCAGCGGCTGGTGCACCTTGCGGTAGGAGCCGAGGATGCCGTCGCCGTGCAGCGTCACGGCCGCGTTGTAGCGGGTCGGCCCGTCGGCTTCGCAGAAGCCCAGGGTCACCACGAGGTCGCCGGCGAGGTCCACGACCCGCCGCAGTTCCGGTCCGTCGAGTGCGAGCGCCGGCGGCAGCGCGCGCAGGCGCCGCTCCCGCGCCGCCTCGCTCTCGTCGCCACCGCCGAGGCTCGGCAGGTACCCGCCGAGGCACGCTTCGGGCAGCACCAGCAGGTCGCTGCCGCGGGCGCGGGCCTGGTCGATCAGTGCCGCGATCGTCGCGTAGGACTGCTCCATGTCGCGGCCGAATTCCGCCGCCGCGACCGAGATTCCGATCTCGCTCATGCTCTTCCCAATCCTGTGACGGTGCCGTGCACCGCGTTCGTGATCATGCCGTCGGGCCAGCGCAGGCCGACCCCCGGTCGTGTGGTCAGTTCCCCGCACACCGCGGACACGGCCGGTCCGCTCGGCGGCGTGGGGCGTCCGGGCCGGTCCGCGGTCACCATCGCGAAGCCCGGGAAGCACGCCATCCAGTCGCCCATCGTCGGGCCCGCCGGCCGGGGAATCCTCGCGACGTCGAGGACGGCGCCGACGCCGCTCGCTTCGGCCAGCATCCCGACGGTGCCGGCGAGTCCGGCCATGCTCACGTCCTTGGCCGCCGCCGGCCGCGCGCGGCGGACGAAGGACCCGAGCAGCGCGAGCTCCTCGGACGTGCACGTCGAGGTGGAATCCCATTGCTGTCCGGTGTATCCCGGTCGCCACCGGCCGCGCAGGTCCACGGTGAGGCGGAGGTCGTGGCCCGCGGAGCCACCGCCCGCCGGGATCGGCTCGGCCGCCGCGCCGAGCGCGGTGACCGACAGCGCGGCGGGGACGCCGAGCTGGGTGTGGCCACCGAGGATCGGCACGTTCCACATCCGGCCGGCGTGCGCCAGCCCGCGGAGCACGCGGGTGAGCACCGAGCGGTTGGGGGCGCCGACGGCGTCGAGCATCCCGACCGGCGTCGCACCCATCGCGGACAGGTCGTTGAGGTTGACCAGGGCCGCGCACCAGCCCGCCCACTCGGGATCGCGCTGGACCATCGCCGGCACGATCGCGTCGCACGCCGCGACGAGGTCGCTGCCGGGGACGGGCGCACCGTCGTCGCCACGAAACCCGTTGCCACCGAGCCCGTCCGGATCCCGGTCCAACGGCGCCAAGACCTGCGCCAGGACCGATTTCGTGGACCGGACGAGCCGTTCGATGCGGTCGAGCGGCCACTGCATCAGCACATGCGGGGCACCGGCGACGACGACGTCGTCCCGGCGGACCCAACCGAGTCGGGTGAACATCGGCTCGTTGGGTGCCTGCACGGTCGCGTCGAAGCGCAGCACGCCGTGGGACTCGGCGTACGCGCAGGCCGCGCGGACGAGGGCCCGGCCGATGCCGCCGCCGTGGCGGCTGCGGCTGTCGACGACCAGGCGGCTGCCGGTCCACCAGCCGAGGTCCACGCCGTCGGTGGCCGGGGCGAGCCGCACCCCGCCGAGGACGGCGCCGTCGGGTGCGGCAGCGACCAGGACGACGGTGCGGGGATCGTCGTCGAGGTCGTCCCGGTCGCTGCCCGCGAACAGTCCCTGCTCGAGCACGAACGTCTCGCGGCGCAGCCGGTGGTAGGCGGCCACGTCGCCGGCGTGGGCCGCCGCGCGCACGAGGAAGCCGGGCGGCGGCGCCGGTGCGGGACCGGCGAGCACCGCGGGGTCGAACAGTTCGGTGGTCCGGGAACCGGATTCGGATGTCATGTCAGCCTCCCGCGTTCTGCAGCACGCTGCACGCGCCGCACGCGGCGCATCCGGCCTTCTGGTCGGAGCCGGCCATGCCCGCCGCCCGCAGCTGCGCGGCGACGCGCCGGGTGACGTCCTCGAGCAGCGTCGCGTCGGGGGCCGTCGCCCCGTCGACGTCGACGGCGAGGGTGCCGGCGAGGGGTCGGAACGGCACCACGAACGGGTAGACCCCCATCGCGATGAGTTCGGCTGCACCGGCGACGAGTTCGTCGGCGTCCTCGCCGAGTCCGACGAGCAGGTAGGTGGAGACCTGGTTGCGCCCGAAGACGCGCACGGCCTCGGCCCACGCCGCCCGGTACTCGGCGAGCGGAACCGTCGCCTTGCCCGGCATCCAGCGCCGGCGCACGCCGTCGTCGAGGGATTCGACGTGGATGCCGATCGAGTCGGCGCCCGCCCGGCGCAGATCGGTGAGGGTGGCGAGATCGCCGGGCGGTTCGCACTGCACCTGGACGGCGAGGTGCGGCACGGCCGCCTTGACCGCGCGCACGCAGCGGGCCAGGTGGCGGGCGCCCCGGTCCGTCCCGGCGGAGGTGCCCGTGGTCATGATCATCTGGGTGACCCCGTCGAGGCGGACCGCGGCCGCGGCGACCTCGGCGAGCTGCTCGGGACGTTTGACCGCGACCGTCGAACCCGCCGCCAGCGACGCCTCGATCGAGCAGAAGCGGCAGCGCTGGTCGGGGTCGTACCGGATACAGGTCTGCACCACGGTGGTGGCCAGGACGTCGGCGCCGTGCAGGCGGGCGATCTTCTCGTAGGAGACGCCGTCCGCGGTCTGCAGGTCGTAGAACCTGGGCCGGCGCACCGGCTCGACGTCGAGGCCCGTGTCCGTTCCGTCCAGCAGCAGCCGGGTGCCGTCCACCGTGTACGGGCTGTCGGACCGGATCGGGATCGCGCCGCCCACCCCGCCGATCAGGACGTGCCCGTCGTCGCTCGGGCCGGCGCCGGAACGCCTGTGCACCGGCGCCTCGAGGGACCGGATGCCGCGGACGGCCAGGTCGACCCGGGTCGAGAGACCGCTCATGGTGTCACCCTTCAGACCATGTAGGTGGAGTTGATGATGGCGCCCTTGCGGGCGTAGTGGATGATCGCGTCCTGCACGTCCAGGGGGTGGGCGGGAATGGCGCCCTCGATCAGGTCCTCCTCCCGGTGCCCGTGCAGCGCGAGGCCGAACCGGCACACGAAGACCTTGCCGCCCTCCGTGATGAAGGTGGTCAGCGCGTCGTTGATGTTCTGCTCACCCGGGAACCCGTTGTCACCTGTCGTCGGGAAGCCGCGTGTGGCAACGGCATTCATCGCTCCGGTGCCGTAGAAGTAGATGGCCGACTCGAAGCCCTTGCGCAGCGCGCGCGTGGCCTGCAGGACCGCGACGAAGCTCACCGACGACTCGTGGGCGATGCCGTGCACGAGGGTGAAGTAGCACTCGCCGTCCTCGGCCCGATAGTCGGGGAAGATCTTGGTCGAGCCGTAGAGGTTGGTGCCCTTGGGCAGTGCCGGATGGGGGATCTCGGCCAGGGACCTGGCGATGTTGTCGGCAATGGTCTGCTCGATGTCGGTCACTGAGTTCTCCTCGGAGATCGGTGGATTCGGCGGGCGCGCCGGTGATCTCGCCCGGCTGCGGCCTGCAATCAGTAGACGTGCAGTCGATTTCGCGTTGGTCATCCCTGGAACAACGCCGCATTTCGTGGAGCTCACATCGGCCGGAATCCCGTCATCGCCGCGTAACACCGCCGCCGGGAGGGGGCGCGGCAGCGGGTGCGAGGCGACGGCAATGGGCAGGTCACCGGTTGGGTAGCATCGAGACCATGAGCACGGAGGCCCGCCCGCAGTCGGCCGGGGTCGAAGCCGGGTCGGCGAGGGCGACGGACGACCCGCTCGCCCTGGACCGTCAGGTCTGCTTCGCGCTCGCCGTCGCCAACCGGGCGGTGCTCTCGGTGTACCGGCCGGTGCTCGAGCCGCTCGGCCTGACCCACCCGCAGTACCTGGTGATGCTGGCCCTGTGGGGCGACGCCCCGATGTCGGTGAAGGAGATCGGCCGGGCCCTGCAGCTGGACTCCCCCACCCTGTCGCCGTTGCTCAAGCGGCTCGAGTCGACCGGGTTGATCACCCGCACCCGCAGCCCGCTGGACGAGCGGCAACTCGTCGTCGACCTGACCGACGAAGGCCGGGCCCTGCGGGCGCGGGCCGCGACGGTCCCGGAGACGGTCGTCCGCAAGCTCGGCGTGAGCCTGGCCGAGCTGGAGGAACTGCACGACGTGCTCACCCGCATCAACGCCGCGGCGCTAAAGGCCGGCGCGCTGGACCACGACTGAACCGCTCGCACCCCCCACCCCCGTGCGCGGCGGCGTCCACCATGCGGGAAACCCCAGAAGAACAATTACGGAACAGTAACGAACTCTCTCCATCGTCGCATCGACCGGATCCCGCGTGCGCTCTGTGGGTACGCAGGGACGGTTGTCCGAACGAAGGGAAGTGTCGTGAGCACCACCAACGCCGGCCGGAAGGGTGAGCCCCAGGAGGTCCCACCGGGGCATCTACGGCGCGCCATCAGCGCCTCTGCCATGGGGAACTTCACCGAGTGGTTCGACTACGGCGTGTACGCCTACACCGCCACCTACATCGCCGACGCGTTCTTCCCCGACGATCTCGAGTCGGCAACCCTGCTCACCCTCGGCGTCTTCGCCGTGTCCTTCCTCGTCCGTCCCCTCGGCGGGCTGGTGTGGGGCCCCCTCGGCGACCGCCTCGGCCGCCGGCAGGTGCTCGCGCTCACGATCATCCTGATGGGCACCGCGACCGTCCTGCTGGGCGCCGTCCCGTCATACGCGTCCATCGGGTTCTGGGCGCCGCTGCTGCTGGTTCTGCTGCGCATGATCCAGGGCTTCTCGACCGGCGGCGAGTACGGCGGCGCCGCGACGTTCATGGCCGAGTACTCCCCCGACCGCAAGCGCGGGTTCTTCGGCAGCTTCCTGGAGTTCGGCACCCTCGGCGGGTTCTCGTTCGGCGCGCTCATCGTGTTGTTCGTCGACCTGGTCTCCACCGACGCGTTCATGAGCACGTGGGGCTGGCGTCTGCCGTTCTTCGTCGCCGGACCGCTCGCCCTGGTGGGCCTGTACCTGCGGTCCAGGCTCGACGACACCCCGGTGTTCCGGGAACTCGAAGCCGAGGGCGCCGTCGAGCACGACACCGGCACGCAGTTCAAGGACCTGCTCGTGCAGTACCGGCGGCCCATCCTGACCCTGATGGGCCTGGTCGTCGCCCTCAACGTCTGCAACTACACCCTGCTGAGCTACATGCCCACCTACCTCGAGAACCGCATCGGACTGTCGAACACCGCGTCGCTGTTCCTCGTCGTGATCGGCCAGCTCGCGATGATGGCCGTCATCCCGTTCGCGGGCGCCCTGTCCGACCGGATCGGCCGCAAGCCGATGTGGACGATCTCGATGGGCGGCCTGCTGCTCTTCGCGGTTCCCATGTACAAGCTCATGAGCATCAGCTTCGGGTGGGCGATCGTCGCGTTCACCGTCCTCGGTCTGCTGTACGTCCTGCAGCTGTCGACCATCTCGGCGACATTCCCGGCCATGTTCCCCACCCACGTGCGCTTCGCCGGCTTCGCGATCGCCTACAACGTCTCGACGTCGCTGTTCGGCGGGACCGCACCGGCGGTCAACGAGTGGCTGGTGGAACGGACCGGCAACGACCTGGTGCCCGCCTTCTACATGATGGGGGCATGCGTCGTCGGCCTCGTCGCGCTGTACTTCGTGGCAGAGACGGCCGGGGCTTCCCTGCGCGGGCGCGGCATCCCCGGCGTCGACACCGAACCCCACTCGACGGCGCTGTCGAAGGCCTGACATCCGCCGAACACCTTCTCCGGAGGGGTCTTTCGATCGACCCCCCGGGGCCGGGTACGCGACCGCCCCGGCTCAGGTCGACGTTACGGCGCGGGTCATCGCGGCACGTAAAGCGACGTCGCGCGGATCGTTTCGAGACTTGCCCATGCGGTTGCAGACGTAGCCGTAGCCGATCCCGGCATCCGGATCGGCGTAGCCGAAGGAGCCGCCGGCACCGGGCGCGCCGAACGACCGGGGCCCGCCGAAAGACCAGTCGGGACTCGGGCGCATGAAACCGAGGGAGAACCGGATGTCCCCGAGCATGCACGCGTCGTGGAATCCGTTCCGGGGCGGCACCGGCGGGGCCGTCAGTTCGTGCAGCGTGTCCGGGCGCATGCCGAGTTCCGCACCGCCGGTGGCCAGGACGCCGTAGGCGTGCGCCAGGGCGCGTGCCGTGCCCACGCCTCCGCCGGACGGTGCCTCCAGATCGCGTGCGTAGATCGTGTCCGCGTCCATTGCCACGAGCGTTCCCGGGTTGGCGACCAGCGAGCGGTAGAACACCGACCGCTTGTTCAGGAACGCCGGAAACAGCCGCGGCGACAGCTCAGCGAGGTTCAGGAAGGGGTTCCGCATCACCAGCGGGGCAAGTCGGGCGTCGGGAACGGAGGCCGGGAGACGGATGTAGAACTCCAGCCCCAGCGGGGTCGCGATCTCGTCCTGGAAGACCTGCCCCAGCGTGCGGTGCTGCGGGTCGACCCGGCGAACGAGTTCACCCTGATAGAAGCCGAGGCTGATCGCGTGGTAGGCCTGCCGCGCCCCCGGCTCCCACTCCGGTCTCTGGCGAGCCATGATCGCGGCCAGCCGGTCCGGATCGGCGATGACCCCGACATCCACCGGCTCGTCGAAACCGAACAGCCCGGCCTGGTGGGCCAGCAGTTGGCGGACGGTGATCCGTTCCTTGCCGTTCTGCGCGAACTCGGGCCAGTAGGTGCAGACGCGCTCGTCGAAATCGAGCCATCCACGGGAATGGGCCAGCGCGACGGTCATGGCGGCCATCCCCTTCGTGGCGGAGAACACCAGCGTCATGGTGTCCCGTTCCCAGGATTCGCCGGTCGCCTTGTCCCGTACCCCGCCCCACAGATCGACCACCTTCTCGCCGCGGTAGTAGACGCAGCAGGCAGCGCCCAACTCCCCACGGCGGGCGAAGTTCTCGGCGAACGCCTGCCGTACGGCCGCGAAGTCGCCGCGCGCGTATCCGTGAATCCCCGGATGTACGGACTTTCGAGCGGACACGGTCGTCTCCTCTCGCGCGGGCTCGGCACCCGGTTACCGACGGTCCGGCACGGGGCCGCTCACAGCTTGTAGCCGATCGTGCGCAGCAGGGCTTTACGGTCGGCGACGTCGGAACTCGACTCCACGCGGGCAGGCGGCCGCCCGTCGATCATCCCGGCGATCTCCCGGCCGAGTTCCGTCTCGGCGACGATGATCTCGACCGGTCTTGACGGCCGGTCCGACGACGACGTTCGTGTCGTCCGACTCGTCGACCGCCACGATCTGCAACTCCACGACCGCCTCCTCGAACGCCTGCGACTCGCCGGGTCGCCGTCCACAGACAGTCTCCCGCGCCCGGGAGACGAGGGCAATGCAGTCGCCGGCCGGGGCAGGCGCCCATCGGGCACATGTCCGCCGCATCAGGGATGAGGGAGGATGGTGCGGTGACCGATTCCTCCCGTTCCCCGGTGAGCCGGCTCCGCAGGCGCGGACGTTCCGGCCGCGCTGTCGTCCTCGTCGGCTCGCTCGCCTCGGCCCTGACCGTTGGCATCCTGTGGCTGCGGTCGGGCCAGGGCGTCAGCGCGTCGGCGTGGCGTGACGACGAAGTGGGCCCGGACGATCTGGCCGGGTGAGTCCGGAGGATTCACCCGGCCTCAATCGGAACCCACACTCAGCGCCGCGCGGATCGTCTCGGCGGTCCCGTCGAGCACGGTGCGGTTCGGGGTGCGCGGCACCGCCCGCAGCCCGAACCCGTCGCCGCGACGCCGCGGAACGACGTGCAGGTGCACGTGGAACACCTCCTGGCCGGCGGCGACGCCGTCGGCCAGGAAGAGGTTGACCCCCTCGATCGGGAGCGAACTCGCGCGCAGTGCGGTGGCGATGCGCCGGCCCGCGTCGAACACCCGCGCGCCGTCCTGCGGATCGAGGTGCGCGAGACCGGACGCGTGACGCTTCGGGATCACCAGCAGGTGTCCCGGTGTGAACGGGCGAATGTCCATGAACGCCAACACGTCCGGTTCGTCCAGCACGATGCTCGCCGGCGCGGTGCCGGCGACGATCGCGCAGAACACGCAGTCGCTCACGCACTCTCCTGGACGGGTGCCGGCCGCCGGACGCCCTCGAGGAGCTGCAGCAGCTGCGCCTGCACCTCCGGCCGTTCGCGGACCGGGTCGTCGCTGTGGGCGAGGTAGAGCATGGCCTCCTCGACGGCCGCGACGATCATGTGCGCCAGCGCCGAGGACTGCGGGGCCGGCTCACCGCTGCGCCGCGCGATGGCCCGCAGCGCGCGCTCGGTGATCATGATGGTGTTCTTGCGGTGCCCCTCCCGCACCTCCGCCCAGCCCAGCACCGCGGGAGCCTCGATGAGCAGCAATCGGCGGATCGCCGGGTCGTACACGACGTCGAGCGAGGCGAGCACCGCCGCGGTGAACGAGTCCCACGGATCGTTCCCCTCGATCGCCGCGAGCGTCTCCTCGGTCTCCACCTGCATCCGTTCCACGACGCCGCGGAACAGGTCCCGCTTGTTCGCGAAGTGGTGGTAGAGCGCCCCGCGGGTCACGCCCGCGACAGCGACGATCTCCTCGGTCGCCGCCGCGGCGTATCCGTCGCGGAGGAAGACCTCCGTCGCGGCGTCGAGCAGCGCGGCTCGTGTCCGCACCGCATCCCGAATTCGTACGGCATTACCCGGCTTCCCAGCCAACATCTTCTCCCCTGCACTTCGGCTACCCCCATCTGACAAATCCCCCTGGCAGCCCGTTCCGGACGATCCCTACAGGATCGGCGCCGGCGTGTACTTCGCGGCGTCCGGGTACTGCTCGACGAGGTCCTGCACCGCCGCAACGACGGTGGCGACCTGCGCCTCCGCGGCCCCGACGAACGCCGACCGGTCGGCCAGCGCGGCGTAGAGGGCCGCTCGATCCAGTGGCAGCCGCTCGTCGGCGGCCAGCCGGTCCAGCAGGTCCGGCTCGCGGCCCTGCTCGCGCATCGCCAGCGCCACGGCGACCGCATGCTCCTTGATGACCTCGTGGGCCGTCTCGCGGCCCACGCCCGCGCGCACCGCCGCCATGAGCACCTTGGTGGTGGCCAGGAACGGCAGGTAGCGGTTGAGCTCCTTCTCGATCACCGCCGGGTACGCGCCGAACTCGGCGAGGACCGTCAGGAACGTCTCCATCAGGCCGTCGAGGGCGAAGAAGGCGTCGGGCAGTGCGACGCGCCGCACGACCGAGCAGAACACGTCGCCCTCGTTCCACTGCGCGCCGGCGAGCTCGGCGGCCATCGACGCATACCCGCGCAGCACCACCTGCAGGCCGTTGACACGCTCGCAGGAACGGGTGTTCATCTTGTGCGGCATCGCGGACGAGCCGACCTGGCCCGGCTGGAAGCCCTCGGTGACGAGCTCGTGCCCGGCCATCAGGCGGACGGTGTGCGCGAACGACGACGGCCCGGCCGCGACCTGCACGAGCGCGGAGAGCACGTCGTGGTCCAGCGAGCGCGGATAGACCTGACCGACGCTGGTGAGCACGTTCGCGAACCCGAGGTGCTCGGCGACCGTCGCCTCGAGACGCGCGAGCTTGTCGGCGTCGCCGCCGAGCAGGTCCAGCATGTCCTGCGCGGTGCCCATGGGGCCCTTGATGCCGCGCAGCGGGTACCGGGCGATCAGCTCGCGCAACCGGGTGAGCGCGATGAGCAGCTCGTCGGCGGCGGACGCGAACCGCTTGCCGAGGGTGGTGGCCTGCGCGGCGACGTTGTGCGACCGGCCCGCCATCACCAGCGCCGAGTACTCGGCGGCGCGGTCGGCCAGCCGCGCGGCGATCGCGACGCCGTGGGCGTGCACGTGCTCGAGGGAGCGCAGGATCTGCAGCTGTTCGACGTTCTCGGTGAGGTCGCGGCTGGTCATGCCCTTGTGCACGTGCTCGTGGCCGGCGAGGGCGTTGAACTCCTCGATGCGGGCCTTCACGTCGTGGCGGGTGACGCGCTCGCGGGCCGCGATCGACTCGAGGTCGACCTGCTCGAGCACCCGCTCGTAGTCGGCCAGGGCCTCCTGCGGGACGTCGATCCCGAGTTCCGCCTGCGCCCGGAGGACCGCCAGCCACAGCTGGCGCTCGAGCACGATCTTGTGCTCCGGCGACCACAGCGCTGTCAGGTCCGGGCTGGCATAACGGGTGGCAAGAACGTTCGGGATGCGACTCACAGGACATCAGTTTACGGCGCCCCGTCACGCCTCCTGTTCGGCAGGCGGTGCCACCCGCTCCACGACGTCGGGCAGGATGCCCCGCGCGAGGGCCCGCGGATCGGGCTCGAGATCGCCGAGCGCGCCGAGCACGGCCCCGTCGACAACCGCGACGAGCCGCCGCAACTGCGGCTCGTGCACCGACCGCCCGCACCGCTGCAGCAGGTCCGTGAGCAGCTGATCGATCTGCACGCGCAACTCATGCTGGACGTCGCGCAGTTCGGGGTGCCGGGCGGTGGCGACGCACCGTTCGTAGCGGGCGATGAGGCGCTCGCGTTCGATCTCGCCGACCCCGCCGGGGCCGACGAGCAGGTCGACGATCAGGTCCGCGGTGGACTCGGGGCTGCGGTCGCTCGGCGGGACGCACTGCACCCGCGAGCGCATCGCGTCGAGCTCGCGCCGCCCGTTGTGCTGCACCGCGCTCGCGATCAGGTCGTCGAGGGAATGGAAGTAGTAGGTGGTCGAGGCGAGCGGAAGTCCGGCGCGGTGCGCGACGGCGCGGTGCCGGACGGCATCGATCCCGCCCTCGAGGATCAGGTCGGCCGCCGCCTCGACGAGCGCCTGGCGGCGCCGTTCGCCCTTCGGGGTGGCTGCGATCGACACCCTTGTCATGGTGCCAGTCCCGGTGGTCACGCCTGAGGGAAACGGCCCGAATACTCGCAGGTAGGACCTATCTGTCGGGTTTCGTCACGGTGTGGGCAACCAGGCGCGCAGCCGTTCCAGCGCCGCCCGCACGTCCGCCGTGGAACCGGCGAAGGACAGCCGGACGGTCCGGTCGCCGTGCACGGTGTCGAAGTCGACGCCGGGCGCGAGCGCCACTCCGGTCTCCTGCAGCAGCCGGGCGCACCAGCGGGTGGAGTTCTCGCCGGCCGGGAGCAGGTGACCGATGTCGGCGTAGACGTAGAAGGCGCCGTCGGCGGGCGCAAGCTCGGTGATCCCCAGCTCCGGCAGGCCCCAGAGCAGCAGCTCGCGGTTGGCCGCGTACCGCGCGACGTGGCCGTCGAGTTCGGCCCGGGCCTCCGCGCCGAACGCGTCGACGGCCGCGTACTGGGAGATCGTCGGCGGGCACACCGTCATGTTGGAGGCCAGCCGCTGCAGCGGCGGGCGCAGTCCCTCCGGCACGAGCATCCAGCCGAGCCGCCATCCCGTCATCGAGAAGTACTTGGACACGGAGCCGATCACCACGGCTTCGCGGGAGGTCTCCCACGCGCAGCTCGTTGCGGGCGCACCGTGCGTTCCGAACTCGATGCCGTGGTAGATCTCGTCGGAGATGAGCAGCGCGCCGTGGTCGTCGCACCAGCGGGCCAGCGCGGCCAGCTCGGCCGGTTCGATCATGGTGCCGGTCGGGTTGGCGGGGCTGGCGACGACGAGTCCGGCGATCGGACCGTCGAGGGCCTCGAGCATCTCGACGGTCGGCTGGTAGCGGGTGTGCGGCCCGCAGTCCAGCTCGACGACCGTGCAGCCGAGCGCGGCGAGGGTGTTGCGGTAGGCGGGGTAGCCGGGCCGGGCGACGAGGACCGTGTCGCCGACGTCGAAGGCGGCCAGGAACAGCAGGGTGAACGCCCCGGAGGATCCGGTGGTGACGACCACGTCGTCGGCGTCGGCGTCGATGCCGTAGCGGTCGCGGTGGTAGCCCGCGATCGCCGCGCGCAGCGGCAGGATCCCGAACGTCTCGGTGTAGCCGAGCAGCTCGTCGTCGAGCGCGCGGTGGGTGGCGCGCAGCACCGGGGCGGGTGCCGGCGTGGACGGCTGACCCGCCGCCAGGCTCAGCACGTCGCCGTGGGTGCGCTGCCGCTCGGTGGCGGCCTTCCACACGTCCATGACGTGGAAGGTCTGGATCCGGGATCGCTGCGATTCGCTCCGCACGTCACCAGACGGTAGTCGCGGGCCCGGGGGCGACCGGCGGCCGGGGACGGTCAGACGGTGATCCGGCCCTCGACGGCGGCGAGGCCGATGTCCTTGCGGAAGTGCCCGCCCGGCAGCTTGATGCCGGCGAGCGTGGCGTAGGCCTCGTCGCGGGCGGCGGTCAGGTCGGCGCCGGTGCCGACGATGCTGAGCACGCGGCCGCCGGCGGAGACCAGCGATCCGTCGGCGAGCCTGGTGCCGGCGTGGAGGACCCCGTCGGCGTCGGCCCCGGTGATGACGTCGCCCGTGCGCGGGCTGGCCGGGTAGTACTCGGCGGCCAGCACCACGGTGACGGCGGCGCCGTCGCGCCAGCGCAGCGGCGGCAGCTCGGCCAGGGTGCCGGTCGCGACCGCGTTCAGCGCCTCCCCGAGCGGCGACTCGAGCAGGGCGAGCACGGCTTGGGTTTCGGGATCGCCGAAGCGGCAGTTGAATTCGACGACGGCCGGGCCGTCCTTGCCGATGGCCAGGCCCGCGTAGAGCAGGCCCGAGAAGCCGCATCCGCGGCGGACCATCTCGGCGGCGACGGGCCGGACGACGTCCTCGACGATCGTGTCGACCATGCCTTCGGGCAGCCACGGCAGCGGCGTGTAGGCGCCCATGCCGCCGGTGTTGGGGCCGGTGTCGCCGTCGCCGACACGCTTGTGGTCCTGCGCGGGCAGCAGCGGCACCACGGTCTCGCCGTCGACGAGGCAGAACAGCGAGACCTCGGGGCCGTCGAGGAACGATTCGAGCAGCACCGGGTGCCCGTTCTCGAGGATCTCCGCCGCGTGGTCGCGGGCGGCGGCCCGGTCGGTGGTGACGACGACGCCCTTGCCGGCGGCGAGCCCGTCGTCCTTGACCACCCAGGTGGGTCCGAAGCGGTCGAGCTTCTCGTCGAGCTCGGCCGGATTGTCGACGACCTCGCTGTGCGCGGTGCGGACCCCGGCGGTCTGCATGACGTCCTTGGCGAAGGCCTTCGAGCCCTCGATGCGGGCGGCCGCGGCGGACGGGCCGAAGCAGGCGATGCCCGCGGCGCGGACGGCGTCGGCGACACCGAGGACGAGCGGAACCTCCGGGCCGATGACCACGAGGTCGACGTTCTGTTCCTTCGCGAGCGCGACGACCTCCTCGGCGGAGGCGGCGTCGACCGGGAACTGCTCGGCGATCCGGCCGATGCCGGCGTTGCCGGGGGCTGCCAGCACGGCCGTCACGCCGGGATCGCGGGTCAGGGCCAGGACGAGGGCATGTTCACGGGCACCGGAGCCGATAACGAGTACGCGCACGCAGCACAGGTTACGGGACCGGTCCGGGGCCTCGGACCGACGCATCCGCGCGGCTCCAGCGGGCCGCTCCCGCGCCTCGGTCGTTCCCCTCCACCGGGCACCACACGAGGTCGGCGCGGTCGCGGGTCCGCGCGACGGTGCGCGCGTTGGGCATATCCACCGTGCGGACCCACTCGGCGGCCTGCTCGGCGGTGGATCCGGTGGCCCGATGGCGTCGGATGAGCCGGGCGGCGAGCTCGTCGCCCGGTGCGTCGAGGTAGACGACGAGGTCGAGCAGCGGGCGGATCCGCTCCCACCCGCCGTCGCCGAGGAGCAGGTAGTTGCCCTCGGTGACGACGACGCGGGTCTCGGGGGTGATCTCGTGGAACGCGGCGATCGGTTCGTGGAGGCGGCGCGAGTACTCGGGGGCGTGGACGGTCTCCGTGCGGTCGTCGCGGATGCGGCGCAGCAGCGCCGCGAACCCGGCGACGTCGAACGTCTCCGGCGCACCCTTACGGGATCGGGTGCCGCGGGCGTCGAGCCGGTGGTTCGACAGGTGGAAGCCGTCCATCGGCGCGGCCGCGGCGGGTATGCCGGCGTCGCGGAGGAGGCCGACGAGCAGGTCGGCGGCGGTGCTCTTGCCGGCGCCGGGTGGGCCGCAGAGCCCGACCACGCGCCGCTCCCCCGCCGCGACGATGCGCAGGTGCCGGTCGATCAGGTCGGCGACGAGCGCGCGCAGCGGGCCCGTCCGGGGCGGCTGCGGCGACGACATGCGACGAGGATACGAGAGGCGGCGCGCGCGGCGGTCCGCCTATTCTCCCCGGTATGGCTTCCGTGTTCAGCATGATCATCGCCGGCGACCTGCCGGGCCGGTTCGTGTGGCAGGACGACGACGTCGTCGTCTTCCTGACCATCAACCCCGTGAACCAGGGCCACGTGCTCGTGGTGCCGCGTCAGGAGGTGGACCACTGGCAGAGCGTCGACGCCGACGTGTGGGGCAAGGTCGGCGACGTCGCCCGCATCATGGGCCGGGCGGTGTGCTCGGCGTTCGACGCGCCGCGCGCGGGCCTGCTCGTCGCGGGCCTCGAGGTGCCGCACCTGCACCTGCACGTCTTTCCGGCGTACGACCTCGGCGACTTCGACATCAGCAAGGCCGAGAAGGACCCGTCGCCGGAGTCGCTCGACGAGGCGCAGGCGAAGCTGAAGGCCGCGCTACGAGAACTCGGGTACGCGGACAACGTCCCCGACTGACGCGCCGGGACCCGTCGGCACCGGCGCCGACGGGTCGTCGAGGAACGCGGTGAAGTGCGCCCACGACGTGCCGCAGGCGGTGAGGCCGGCGAGCAGCCCGAGGTGACTGCCGGGCACGACCTCGAACCGCACGTGGGGCGAGCCGGGCAGCACCCGGCGGATCGCCTCGACCGCCGGGACGGGCGCGAGCACGTCGTCGCTGCCGCCGAGTGCGAGCACGGGCACGGAGACGTCGGCGAGGTCGATCGTCCGGTCGTCGAAGCGGACCCGGCCCGTCGCGAGATCGTTCGCGACCGTGATGCGCATCGCCATCTGATGGAACAGCCTGCCGGGGTAGCCGGGCATGTCGGCCTGGAACCGGTCGATCGCCTCCATCCGGGCCAGGGTGTCGGCGTCGGCGAGGTTGCAGGCGACGAACCACGGCCGGGTCAGTTCGCGTTCGAGGGCGGTGGCCCGGTAGCCGATCTGCACCAGCGGGGCGGGCACGCTGCCGAGCAGGTGGGTCACGGCGGTGAGGGCGGGCTCGCCCACGGCGCGTCCGAGGTGGCGGGCCGGCCCCAGGAAGGGGATGCGCGCGTAGTCGATCGGCGTGCCGAACGCGGTGATCGAGCGGATCGGCAGCCCGGGGTGGGCGGCCGCGGTGAGCAGGCACAGGGTCCCACCGAGGCTCCAGGCGCCCAGGTCGACGTCGCGGCCGCCGCACAGTTCGGAGACCCGCGCGATCGCCTCGGGCACGATGTCGTCGACCCAGTGCTCGAAGCCGAGATGCCGGTCGGAACGGTCCATGGTGCCGAAGTCGAGGACGTGGACGCTGCGGCCGGCGTCGACGAGGTGCTGCACGAGGCTCTGCCCGGGCCGCAGGTCGTAGCAGCGTGCGGGCGCGGCGAGCGGGGGCACGAGCAGGACGGGGGCACCCGCGTCGGGCTCGCCGTAGCGGCGCAGGGTACGGTGCGGTCCGTCGGCGACGACGGCCGACGCGGTGGCGTGCGGCGGTTCGATTCCGTCGCCGACGAACAGCGCCCAGGCGTTGCGCAGGGCGCGCTGCGCCGTCCCCGACAGTCCCACGACGTCTCCTTACTCGAAAGTCAGTTACGTCACCGTAGCCGAGGGCTGGATCGTCACTCCACCGGCATCCGCGGGATGAGCACCCGGAACGTGGAACCGGCGCCCACGGCCGACTCCACCTCCACGTGGCCGCCGTGGGCCGCCACCAGCGCCGCGACGATCGACAGTCCGAGACCGCTGCCGCCCGACGATCGGGTGCGCGACGTGTCGGCGCGATAGAACCGCTCGAAGACCCGGGCACGGTCGGCCTCGCTCAGGCCGGGGCCGGTGTCGAGAACCTCGAGCACCGCATCGGATCCGATCGTGCCCACCCGTACGGTGATGCGGGCGTCGGCCGGGGTATGGGTGAGGGCGTTGGTGACGAGATTGCCGAGGACCTGCCGCAGCCGCGCGTCGTCGCCGAGCACCTCCGGGGTACCGGGACCGTCGAACACCTCGAGCCCGACGGCGCGATCGGGCGCGACGGCCCGCGCATCGTGCACGGCGTCGGCGGCCAGGGCCAGCAGGTCCACCGGCTTCCGCTCGAGCGGCCGCTGCGCATCGAGGCGGGCCAGCATGAGCAGATCCTCGACGAGGAGCCCCATGCGCCGGGACTCGCTCTCGATGCGGTCCATCAGCATCGCGATGTCGCTGCTCGCGCCCTGGCGGTAGAGCTCGGCGAATCCTCGGATCGTGGTGAGCGGGGTGCGCAGCTCGTGGCTGGCGTCGGCGACGAACCGTCGCATCCTCTCCTCGGATCTGCGCGCGGATTCCTCCGACGACGCCGTCGCCGCGAACGCAGACTGGATCTGGCTGAGCATGACGTTCAGCGCCACCGACAGCCGGCCGACCTCGGTGCGCGGATCCCGTTCGGGAACCCGCCGGTGCAGATCCCCGCCCGCGATCGCCACGGCGGTGCGCTCGACCTCCACCAGGGGCCGCAGGCTGCGCCGCACCACGAAGTAGCCGGCCACCCCGAGAACGAGCAGCACCGCGGCGCCGATGCCGACCTGCAGCACGACGAGCCGATCCACGGTCTCCTCGATCGAGGTCAGCGTGACCCCGACGGTGGTCACGATGCCCGCGGTGCTGCGGGTCGACACCACCCGCCAGCGCACGTCGGAACCGTCGACGGAACCCACGGTCACCGGCTCCCCCGCCGGCTCGCCGGGCAGCGCCGGCGACGTGGACTCGTCGTTGACGACGAACCGCTCCACCCCGTCGGGGCCGACGACCCGCACATAGAACGGGCTCGGCGGGCGATTCGAACTCGGGGCGTCCGGCGGCGGCAGCTCGCGGCCGGCACCGGGCGGCTTGGCCCACGTCTGCGCCGCGGTGCGCAGATCCTGATCGGTGCGGGCGAGGAGCGAACCCTGCAAAGCGGACGTCACCGCCACCCCGGACGCCAGCAGCCCCAGCCCCGACAACGACACCAGCGCCGCGACCAGCGCCAACCGCAGCGGCAGCGCCCGCATGCGGCTCACTCGCGGGGTTCCCGCATGACGTACCCGACCCCGCGCAGGGTGTGGATCAGCGGCTTGTCCCCGGTGTCGACCTTGCGGCGGAGGTAGGAGACGTACGACTCCACGACGCCGACCTCCCCGCCGAAGTCATAGCTCCACACGTGGTCGAGGATCCGCGGCTTGCTGAGCACCGTGCCCGCGTTGACCATGAAGTACCGCAGCAGGGTGAACTCGGTGGGTGAGAGCGACACCGGCCTGCCGGCCTTCCACACCTCGTGGGTGTCGTCGTCGAGTTCGATGTCGGCGAAGGTGATACGGGACGAGCGTTCGTCCTCGGACACCTTGCCGGCCCGCCGCAGGATCACCCGCAGCCGGGCGATGACCTCCTCGAGGCTGAACGGCTTGGTGACGTAGTCGTCCGCACCCAGGGTCAGGCCGGACACCTTGTCCTCCACGGCGTCCTTCGCCGTCAGGAACAACACCGGCGCGTCCGAACCGTCGGCCCGGAGCCGGCGCAGCATCCCGAACCCGTCCATCCCGGGCATCATGACGTCGAGGATCACCGCGTCCGGCCGGAAGGCCCGGGCCCGGTCGAGTCCCTCGGCGCCGTTTCCCGCCGTCTCGACCTCGAAACCCTGGAACTTCAGGCTCACCGAGAGCAGTTCGACGATGCTCGGCTCGTCGTCGACGATCAGGATCCGCGCTTCGGGGGTCTTGTCGGTCACGGCGTCGATTCTCCCGGAGGGCTCTGGCATGCCGCTGCGAGAATCCTGGGAACTTCCTGTATGCCGGCCCTGCCGAATTCGGGCCGTCGGAGTACGGCGATCGGGGATCATGGACGTGTCCGCACCGGGAGGAGCCGCCGTGTCGCCGAAGTGGGTGCGCCGCGGGGCGGCGTCGGCCGCAGCCGTCGCCGTGTCCCTGATCGCGGTCTGCCCGCCCGCGGCCGCGGAGGCGGTCGAGGTCTCGTTCGGCATCGCGTGCCGGGTGCGGTCGGTGATCGACGTCGACGAGCTGCTCGGGTCGTCGGCCACGGTGGACGCGCCCGCCCGGGTTCGTCCCGGCGAGCGGTTCACCTACCGCATCCAGACGGCGCCCGTCGCGTACCCCGACTCGAGCCGCGGCGCCACCACCCGCAGCGTCTCCCGCCTGAAGAACGACTTCGCCATTCCCGCCAACGCGACGTTCGTCGACGCCGCTGTCGTGCCCGGCACCGCCTTCAACCTGGACAACGTGCCGCCCGGTGTGCTGCGGGTGAACGAGGACGGCGTCCCCGACCCGGCGGGCACGATCCTGCGCCTGTCCGGAAACAACGAGGTCATCGGCAACAGCCCCACGTCCGGTGCCGACAGCGAGGCCGGGATCCGGGCGCCGAAGACGCAGCTGCAGCTCGACGGCTCCCCCAGCCCCGTCGGCGACAGCTGGTTCCGGCTGCCGGCGGTGGAGGTGACCATGATCGCGGGCGACGCGGGCGTGATCACGCCGATGCTCCGCACGGCCGGTGCCGCGGGCCTGGTCGACGACGACGCCAACTACAACACCTCGCTCACCCAGGCCACGTTCCTCGGCACCAACCAGTGGGGACCGACCCGCTGCTCGCCGCGGGACACCATGACCGGTCCGCTCAACGCCGGCGCCGGCCCGCTGGCGACCATCACCATCTCCGACACCGCCGAGGTGCCCGCCACGGTCACCGTCGACGCCCCGGACGTGGTCGACGACGGGACGGTCGTCACGCTCACGGCGACGGTGTCACCGGACGTCGACGGCGGCACGATCCTGTTCCGGGACGGCGGCACCGACCTGGGTCCACCGGTGGCGGTCGTCGACGGCCGCGCCACCACCGAGCACCGCGTCTCCGGCGCCGGGAGCCACACGATCACGGCGGTCTACTCGGGCGCGCCCGGCGCGGCGGGCGCGACATCCGAACCCGTCGCCGTGACGGTTCCCGGATCCGACAGCACACCCGGCTGGTGGGTCGCAGCCGGGATCGGGGTGATCGCCGGCGCGCTGGCCGTCGCCCTCGTCGCCCGGCGCAGGCGGCGCTGATCCGGCGTAACACGCCCCGCACGTCCACCACCTTGTCGGCGCGTGATGCTATTACGGGACGAAGACAGCCACCGCGAAGGAGGTCCCGCCCATGACGTGCCGGGCGTGCCGATCCGATCTCGACCACTGTCACGGCACCCTCGTCGTGCACGCGACGGTGCCCGTGGAATGCACCGAACCCGACTGCTTCGACACCTCCCGCGTGCGGCACATGCTGGTGGTCGACTGCTCCGACCTCGCCCACGGCTGCGGATGCACCGAGACGTACGTACGGGTCGGAACGCTCCGCGTCTCCTGACGACCTTCGGTAACGGCTCGTCCCGCCGAGCCGGACTGTTGTGCCGGTTACAGTGACAGGCATGAGTCTGGCGTCCGCGCTCGCGTTTCCCGTCCGCCTCGGATTCGCCGCAGCGGACTCGGCCCTGGGCGTGGCGGAGGGCGCGATCGCCACCGTCCGCCTGGCGATTTCCCCCCGGACGTACGCGGGGTTGAGCGCGGTCGGCGTGGCGAATCCGCGGGGACCGCTGGGCCTGCTGCAACAGGTCTCCGTGCTCGCCGCCGACGACCGTCCTCTCGGCCAGGCGCTGCGCCCCGACGGACCGCTGGACCGCCTCCTCGCCCCCGGCGGGCCGGTGGACCGGCTCACCGCACCCGGCGGCCCCCTCGACCGCCTCCTCGAGCCCGGCGGCGCCCTCGACCGCGTCACCGCCCCCGGCGGTCCGCTCGAGAAGATCCTCGCCGAGGACGGGGCGCTGGACCGCCTGCTGTCGAACGGCGGCCTCCTCGACCGTCTCACCGCACCCAGCGGCCCGCTCGAGCGCCTGCTCGCCGAGAGCGGGCCCGTCGAACGCCTCACCGCCCCCGGCGGCATCGTCGACATCGCCCTCCAGCCCGGCGGCCTGCTCGAGCGGGCCCTCGAGCGGGGTGGAGTGCTGGACACCCTCCTCGCCGAACAGGGCGCCCTCGAGCGCCTCCTCGCCAAGGGCGGTCCGCTCGATCAGATCGTGTCGCTGTCCGAGACGCTGGCGCAGCTCACCCCCAGCATCCTGCGGATGAGCACCAGCATCGACGTGCTGCAGGAGACCGTCGAACTGCTCCGCGGGGCGGTGGGCCCACTGGGCGACCTCGCGGGCAAGCTGCCCGGTCGGTGGCTGCGCAGCAACTCGGGCGGCACGGGCAACAGCGGCAGGCACGAACTGCAGCCACCGGACTGAGCCGGTCACTCCTGCAGGTCCGTGACGGCCCGGAAGGAACCGTCCATATGGAACGGGGTGGACTCGTGCTCGTGCGCGATCCGCCACGACCCCTCGACGCGGCGTAGACCGAACGTGACACGGAACCACATGTCGAATCGCGGTCCACCGAGCTGTGTCGCTCCCAGCCGCGACAGCGCGTGGCAGAACGCGACGTCGCCGGCCGCCTCGACGCGCAGATCCCGCACTTCGCAGTCGAGAGGGCCGTCGAACCCCGCGAACCACGACGCCCAGGCCTGCGGGTCGGGAGCGGACTTGCGCAGCGGCGGCGCCAGATCGAACACCGTCGCACCGGGGATATAGCACGCGGCGAGCCGATCGACGTCCTTGGCGTTGCGGGCCGCGGTGTGTTCCTCGATCAGCGCGCGGATCTGTTCGTCGGCCAGGGCCTCGTCCACCTCGAGGAGGGCGAGGATGTTGCCCGCCGGGTCCCGGAACCAGGCGATCGGCGGACCCACCCGACGGAAGATGCCCTTGCCGTCGACACCCTCGTAGCGCTCGAACCGGATTCCGCGCGCGGCGAGTTCGTCCACCGCCTTCTCGATGTCGCGAACCGGGAAGTTGAGGATCGTGTAGGTGGCCGGGGTGTGGTCCTCCTTCGGATAGATCAACGTGTCGCGGCCGCCGTCGAGGTGCAGGTGGAGCATTCCGTGCTCCTCGGACACGGAGACGCCGAGGACGTCGCCGTAGAACTTCGCGGCCGCGGCAACGTCGTCGACGGCGAAGCCGGAAAAGGCTGGGGAACGGTCGAACATGGTGCTCACTCCTCCGCTGCGAACGATGCTGCACCTGTTCCGACCGCCGAGCGACGGCAAACTCATCGGCCGGCCGGGGACCTTCTTCCCTGACGCGGATCCGTACGCCGGGGCTAGCGTGGAAGACGGTCCTGCCCGAGGGAGGTCGCCATGACACCCACCACGACCCGTCCGCGCTCCCCGGTCGCCGCCCGGCGATTCGGGTATCTCGTCGCGGTGCTCCTCAATGCGGCGGTGCTGTACGCCGCCAACGTGTGGCCGGGCTGGGAAGCCGTACCATTCCTCACCGACGGCACCCGGTCGGTCATCGGCTTCGTCAATGCCTCGATCCTGGCGAGCTTGATCGCCAATCTCCTGTACTTCGTGTGGGATCCCGTCTGGTTCAAGGCGCTGGGAGACGTGGTCACCACTGCGGTCGCGCTGCTGGCGCTGCTGCGGATCTGGCAGGTGTTCCCGTTCGACTTCGGCGACGCCTCGTTCGACTGGCCGCTCGTGGTGCGCATTGCGCTGGGACTGGGAATCGTGGGCAGCATCATCGGAATCGTCGCCGCGTTCGTCACCTTCGTCCGCAACGTGGCGGGCCACCCGTCCACCCGCGAGATCCGGCACCACTGAACGGCGCCCCGAACCGGCGATTTCCCCGCAATCCGGAGGTCAGCATGGAAGAGCGTTACGACTACGACGTGATCGTCATCGGGGCCGGACCCGGTGGGCTCACGGCCGCGGCATATCTGGCGGCCGCCGGGCGCCGGGTACTGGTGGCCGACGCCCGCAACCAGCCGGGTGGGCACATGTCCGCCTTCACCCACGACGGATACGAGTTCGACATCGGGCTGCATTACACCTCCGAGGCGCCGGTGCGACACGCACTCGGACCGTTGGGTGTGGACGTGACGTTCCGGGAGTTCGATCCCGCAGGAATGTTCCGGCTGCTGAACGGCGACCGCGAACTGGCGGTCCCGAAGGGCATGGATGCCTTCAAAGCCACTCTGTACGAGGCATTTCCGGCAGAGCGTCACACGATCGACGAATTCCTCACCACCGTCGAGCTGCTCACCGAGGAGCTGGGACGGATCGCGGAGCGGCCGCACCTGCGTGAGCTGCCACAGCTGCCGTGGCGGCTACGCGGCCTGCTGCGCTACGGACGCGCGACCGCCGGTGGCTACCTGCGCCATCTGCACGCCTCCCCGCAACTCACCACCGCACTTCTCGGCTGGACGACAGGCAGTCTGGCCGTGGCGCCGTCGCGGCTGTCGCTGCCGGTGGCGGCCCGGATGATCCACACCTATCTCGAGGGCCTGTCGTACCCGCAAGGCGGATCGCGGGTCGTCTCGGAGGGCCTGGCAGAGGTGGTGCGCGGCCATGGTGGCGACGTACTGCTCGGCACGGAGGTGAGCCGGATTCTCGTCGACGACGGCAGAGTTCGCGGCGTACGAACACAGGACGCATCGCTCGACACCGTTCCGGGGGCCGGACGCGAGATTCTCGCCCCCGCGGTCGTGTCGGCGGTCGATATTCAGCAGACGTATCTGTCGCTGCTGCCGCCGGATCGTGTGCCTTCCCGGCTCCTCCGGCGGGTACGCAGCTACGAACTGGCCCTGCCGCTCGCCGTCGTCTATCTGATTCTCGACCGGGACCTCGCCGCCGAGGGCTATCCGAACGCGACCCGTCTCGTCACCGACACGGACGACTTCGATGCGGAGTACGCCGCGCTCCGTGCGGGTGAGCTTCCCTCGTCCACGTCCGCCGGCCTGTGGATCGCGAGCCTCGCCGACCCGGAGAACCCCCGGCTGTGCGCGCCCGGGCAGACCAACGTTCAGCTGATCGGCCCGGCCCCGGCACAGCACACCTGGTGGGGAATAACACCGGGAAGCGGTTCGACAGCGCGCTACGACGCGAGACGACGCGAGCTTCGCGACCGGCTCGTGAGGTCGGCCGAACGCACGGTTCCCGGCCTGGCCGACGCCATCGTCCACGAGGAGACGGGGACTCCCGTCACCGACGAACGCTTCATGCGCTGCACCGGCGGCGTGTCGTACGGCCCGGCGTTCACCCCGAGCCAGACGTTCACCCGCCTCGGCGCGACGGGACCGGTCGAGGGCCTGTTCCACGCCGGTGCGGGGGTGCGCCCGTCGCACGGGCTGGTCGGCACCCTGTTCGGTGGGGTGGCCGCCGCAGCGGCGGTCGCGGGAGTATCCGTCGACGACCTGCGGGACGCCGCAGCAGCCGGATGCGGCGCGGCCGCGGCCGGCACCCCCACCTGACCGGTCACGGGACGGCGGCGTCCCGCCGCGCCACACGACTCGGACCGCATGACGACGGCCGTCCGGCGAGGCTTGCCTGGTACCACCCCCGGCACCGCACTAGCGTTGGAACCATGCCCGTTCCCGAACTGCTCGCCGGCCGCTACGAGTTGCGCGGCCTGCTCGGCTGCGGCGGCATGGGCGAGATCCACGACGGCTGGGACACGCGGCTGGGGCGGCCCGTCGCGGTGAAGGTGCTGCGCGGCGAGTTCGGCCGCCAGCCCGACGTGCGCCGGCGCTTCGAAGCCGAGGCGCGAGCCGCCGCGAACCTCACCGATCCGCACATCGTCGCGGTGCACGACAGCGGCGAGGACGCCGGAGTTCCGTACATCGTGATGGAACGCCTGCCCGGCCGCACCCTCGCCGACGAGATCGCCCTCGGCCCGATGCCGGAGGACCGAGTGCGCGCGATACTGATCGCCGTGGTGGCTGCGGTCGCCGCGGCGCACGACGCCGGGATTCTCCACCGCGACATCAAGCCCGGCAACATCCTCTTCACCGAGACCGGAACGGTGAAGGTGACCGACTTCGGTATCGCCAAGAGCGCCGGCGAGGACTACACCCGTACCGGTGAACTCGTCGGCACCGTCGCCTACCTGAGCCCCGATCGGCTCTCCGGCACACCGGCGAGCGTGACGGACGATCTGTATGCCGCCGGGGCCGTGGGGTACGAGGCGCTGACCGGGCGGAAACCCTACGACTACGACAACCTGCTGGCCCTGGCGCGGGCGATCACGCAGGGGCCGCCGCCGCCGCTGGCCACCGCGCGACCGGACGTCGACCCCGCACTCGTGGCCGTGATCGAGCGTGCGATGGCACGCGAACCGGAGCACCGCTTCGGGAGCGCCCGGGACATGCTCGCTGCACTGCGGGAACCGCACCTGGCCGCACTGCGGGAACCGCACCTGGCCACACTGCGGGAACCGCACCGCGCCGATCCGGTGACCGAGGTGATCCACGCGCCGACCCGGGGGTTCACCGTTGCCGGGCCGCCCGTGCCGGCACCCGTCCCGACGCGGTCGACGTTCGACGCGGCGCCCGACTCCGGTCGCCGCCGGATCCTGCTCGCAATCGGCCTCACCGCCGCGGCGGTGGTCGCCCTCCTCCTGCTGGCCTGGGGTCAGGGCGGCGACACACCGCCGGTCGCCACGCCGGGGACGAGCAGCGTTCCCGCCACCGCCCCGACACCGGTCGGCAGCGTGGGTTCGCCCACCCCCTCGGCCGTGGACACCGGGCCCGTCTTCACCACCCTTCCCGTGCCGGCCCCGGCGCCGGCGCAACCGCCGGCGGAGGAGAAGCCTCCCAAGCCCGAAAAGCCCAGCAACGACAACGGAAACGGCGGCGGAAACAACAGCAACAGCGGAAACAACGGGGGCGGCAACAATGGAGGCGGCAACAATGGAGGCGGCAACGGCCGCTGACCGTCGGCCGTCGAGACAGGCCCGGCACGAGCCGGGACCGCGCGCCGCAAGCGCTCCCGCTTCGAGGCGGAGCGCTTGCGGCGTGGGTCGAGCGTGGGTCAGAGCAGGATGCCGAGACCGGCGAGCAGCGTGAACAGCGTTGCAGCGAGGGAACCGAGAACCATGTTTACCTCCGTTGTGTCGAGTGACGATCCTTCCGTCCTCGCATGAGCGGGGACGAACGACGCTCCCGCAGCAGCAGGGTGCACCACGGGGGACGTCATCAAGATCATCGAGCGGTACGTTCTAGGTGTTACCCGCGGTTCGCCGTCCCACTCCGTGATGTGCATCACCGACGCCTCCGTCAGCCTCCGAGGATGCGGCGCAGCTGCCGGGCCTGACCGACGAGGTGGCCGTCGCCGTCGGTCAGCTCCGCCTCGTCGACGCACAGCATCTCGGTGGCCCACACCGTTCGGTGCCGCAGGTGATACCAACCGTCGGCGGCTGCACGCGACGGGGCGAAATGCGCCGCGAACTCCACCGTCGGAACCGGGACGGGTGCGGACATCGTCGCGAACAACCCCGGCGGCAGCGCATCGAGGAGGATCGCGGCGCGCTCGACCGGAGCGAACTCGACCGCGGACATCAGCCGTATCCACACCTCGAATTCCGGGTCGTCGCCCCGGCCGAAGGGCCGGGCCGCATTGATCGGCCGGATGTCGAGGTACTGCGAGAACGGCACGAAGTCGACCGGGATCTCCAGGGGCGGCAGCGTCACGGGATCCGTGCCGCCGAAATCGCTTCCCGTACGCGGCCAGGTCGTTTCACCCACCGTCCGGGCGAGCCGGACGAGGGCGGTGACCGAGTCCGGCATCGATGCCCGGGCGCTCACGGTCCGGCCGCCGCGGACGTCGTCGACCGCGACGTCGACGGGGCCGGGCTGCACAGGGCCGGTGAAGTGCGCCGAGACGGCGAGCGGCGTTGCGCCGGTTTCCACGGCGGCCGCGCGAATCAGGGCCGCGACGACGAGTCCGCCGTGCACGCCACCGAATCCCAGCCAGCTGGAATCGAATTCGATCGGGAAGGGGGCGGGGGCGAGATGGGTCATGCCAGGACCTTCACTTCCGGTGTGGACGGGCGGGGGGTCATACCTCCGGCGGCGAGGGCGGCGACGACGGCAACCGCCGCGATCGTCCACCAGGAGAATCGGAAGGCGGACACCGCATCGTCACCGGCCCCGAGGATCGCGACGAGCACGCTGATCCCGAGCACGGTGCCGAGCTGCCGGCTCATGGTGACGATCGCGCTGCCGGTGGCGGTGCGTGCCGGGGGCAGTTGCGCCGTGGCGGCCGAGAGGATGGTCGGCAAGGCCAGCCCCACGCCGACGCCGCCGATCAGCCAGCCGGGCAGCAGCGCGGTCGCATACTCCGGCTCCGGCCCCACCGTCGCGAGGACCAGGCCGGCGCCTGCGCCCCACAGCACGCATCCCGCTGCGGCGATCGCGCCGGGGGTGAAACGTCGCGCGAGCACCTGCCCGACGGCGGCGAAGAGCGGCACCATCAGCGGCCCGGGAGCCACGGCCAGACCCGTCCGCAGCGCGGAGTATCCCCAGACCTGTTGCACCCACAGCACATTGGCCAGGAGACCGGCCGCGAACGTCGCGCTGAAGATCAGGGCGGTCACGTTCGACCAGGAGAAGGAGCGCACCGCAAGCAGACTCGGCTCGATCAGCGGCGCGGGGTGCCGGGCGTTGACGTGCGCGAACAGCAGCAGGGCCCCGGCGGCGACGACGAACGCGGCGAGGATGCGGACGTCGGCCCAGCCCCACTCCGGCCCCTGGACGAGTCCGAGCGCGAGTGCACCGATGCCCAGCGTCAGCAGAGCGGCGCCGGCCAAGTCGAGGCGGGTGCCGGAATCGACCGGGCGGATGTCCGGCACGACGCGCCGCGCGACGGCGAGGAGCAGGATCCCGATCGGGACGTTGATCAGGAACGCCCAGCGCCACGAGACCTCGACCAGAAGCCCGCCGACCACCGGGCCGAACGCCGCCGCCGCAGCACCCGTGGCCGCCCAGATCCGCACGGCACCGGCACGTCGCGCCTCCGGCACCGCGCTCACGAGCAGCCCCAGGCTGGCCGGCGTCAGCGCCGCGGCTCCGACGGCCTGGAACAGCCGGCAGATCACGAGCACCCACAGCGACGGACTCAGCGCACATGCCGCGCTCGCGACGGTGAACAGCCCGAGGCCTGCGAGGAAGCCGCGCCGGCGGCCGATGCGGTCGGCCCAGCGACCGAGCGGGACCAGCAGCGCCGCGTACACGATCGCGTAGCCACTGAGCACCCAGCTGAGCTCTCCCAGCGAGCTGCCGGGGTAGCTGGTCCCGATGTCGCCCAGTGCGACGTTGAGGACGAACAGATCGAGGCTCGCGACGAAGGGCGCTCCCGAGAGGACGGCGAGGAGCGGGCCGATCCGGACCGAGACCTGACTTTGGCTTTCCATAGCCAGAGAGGTTAGAAGCTGACTATGGCCTTGGCAAGTCAGATAGGATGGGGGCATGCATGCGGCACGGTTGGACGGCTTCCTCGCCGATCGCGACGCCTGGCAGGCCTCCCAGTGCTCGATCGCCAAGGCGATGGACGTGGTGGGGACCCGCTCGGCGATGCTGATCCTGCGCGAGGCCTACTACGGCACCACCCGGTTCGACGACTTCGCGCGCCGCGTCGGCATCACCGAGGCCGTCGCGGCCGCACGCCTGCGCGAACTGACCGCCGAGGGCCTGTTCGAGCGCCGGCCCTACAAGAAGCCCGGGCAGCGGACACGGTACGAGTACATCCTCACCGAGAAGGGCCGCGACCTGTTGCCTGCGGTGCTCGCGCTGATGCAGTGGGGCGACAAGTACCTCCAGGGCGAGCGCGGCGGCCCCCTCGGCCTGTCCGACGACGCCACCGGCGACCCCGTGCGCGTCGAGGTCCGCAGCACCGAACGTGAAGTCCCCCTGGAGGAATTGCGCCTGACACCGAACTTCACCGAGGAGCAGGCCCGGCGCGCGATGCGTCGCACCGACCCCGCAAACCGATGACTCGCCGTCACGCGCTCTGAGACAATCGCATCGGTCGATGCGTTTCCACGAGCGTGCCGGGGGTGGTCACGGTGACAAAGATCCCGGAAGACGGTGCCGGGCCCGATCTCACCCGGGTGCCTACCGACTTGCTTCTCGCCGAGCTCCGCCGGCGGATCGAGTCGTCGACGGCCCCCTCCGCGGCGGCAACGCCCGGACGGAACGAGGGCACCCCTCCCCCGAACACGCCCCTGCAGGTGTTCGAGGTCTCCGAGGGCGACGAGAGCGAGCTGCGCACGTCACCGATCCACCCGGACAGCGAGACCTGAGCCGAGCACATTCCCACGCTTTGACGGTCATGCGCATGATCAAGCCGGTAGTTGCCACTCTGCTCGAGACAGGCGGGTGTTGCGGCCAGTGAGCCCGGACAGGGCCGGCGCCGTGGGGCGGCGGAACCGCTCGGAGTGTGCAGCCCAGTACTCGCCGAGCGGCTGCCGACGATGCACCTCGGCGGCGGTCCCGTGGTGCACTCCCGTCGGGGCGTGCCGGCCCGGTGCGCTGTGCCGGCGCTCGGTCGCGACCCGACTAGCAGTGTCGCTCAATATGCACCACGGAGTTGGAACCCGTCCTCGGCCGGTCAGCTCGTCGCGACGAGCCCGTCCACTGCGGCTTCGGCCAGGGCTTCACCGAACTCGTCGGCACCGAGCCGACCTTCGGGTGAATACCACTCCGATGCGGAGGTGAGCATGCCGATCACCGCAAGCACTGCGATGCGCTCGCTGCGCGCCTTCCGGAAGGTGCCCTCCGCGACCCCCGCCCGATAGATCTGCAGAAATACATTCTCGTACTGCTTACGCAGCTCGACTACTTGCTCTCGGGCACCGTCACCGAGGAACCGCCATTGATGAAAGGCGACCCGGGTCTGTTCGAGGGTCTTCGCCAGCACCTTCACGTGGGCCTTGACGGCGCCGCGCATCCGATCGGGAGCCGGATCCTGGGATTCGAGGAAGGGGCGGAGTTCTACCAGATAGTTCGTGATGCCCTCGGTGACGATGTCGGCGAGCAACTCTTCCTTGCTGCTGATGTGGGCGTACAGACTACCGGGCAGCAGCCCGACCGCCTCAGCGATGTCTCGCATCCCGATGACGGGGAACGTCCGCTCGCTGAACAAGGCCAAGGCGGCTGCACGGATCTCCGCAGCCGAAACCGGGCCGCTCTTTGCGGAACGGCTGTTGTTACGCCGTTGTCTCGGTGGCATGCCTCCCCCTTCCCCGTCCGGGACGGTCAGTTCTTCTTACGAATGTAACCCAAACAAACAGTCGTTACCAAGGCGACAGCATCGGGTTCGTGCCGCTTCCCGGCTGCTGCGACATCGACCGCTACGGTGCATTCTCGTCGAATGGACGCAGCCCGGCGAGAAGGATGTCTGCCAGCTTCCGCCCGCTGTCCGCACGCGCTGGATCGTCGGCGTGGATCCATTCCGGCGCCCAGTTCAGCGCGCCGAGAACCGTCAAGGTTGCGTAGCGAACGTCGAGGTCAGGGCGGAATACCTGGGTCTCGGCGCCCTCGCGGATGGTGGTGCGGAAGAACTCTTCGTAACGGCGCCGGGCTGCGATCACCTGGGCACGGGACTCGTCGCCCAGATACCGCCATTGATGGAAGACGACGAGGGCCCGTTGCGGGTTTTCGGCGACGATGTCGATGTGGGCACGGATGGCTTGTTCGAGTCGTTCGTCCGGTGCGGTGGCGGGGTCGATGGATTCGACCGCAGAGACGAACCGGTCGATCCCGGTGGAGACGATCTCGTACAAGATCGCCTCTTTGCTCTCGACGTAGGCGTAGATACTGCCCGGGAGCATGTCGACCGCCCGGGCGATGTCGCGGATGGAGGTGGCCGGGTAGTCGAGGTCACCGAACAGTGCCGTCGCCGCGGCGAGGATCGTTTCGCGCGTGGCGGCGGCAGGTGCCCGTTCCGAAGTGCTCACAGTGTCACTGTAGTGAGGCGTCACTGTAGTGAGGCGTGAGCGGGCGCCGATGCCGCCGGATCCGCGGTGGGCGAATCCGCGGCGTGTGTCCGATCCTCGTTGAAGCGTGGTGGACGCTTGTCGAGGAAGGCCGAGACCCCTTCGAGCAGATCCGGCCCGTAGTGCAGGGCCGAGACCGCCCAGAAGCTGTTGGTCATCGAGGTGGCCAGGTCGACTTGCCACGTCGAGCGCAAGGCTTGTTTGGTGGCCTCGACCGCGCGCCAGGACTTGGCTGCGATCTTGCCGGCCAGCGCCACCGCCTCGGGGAGCAGGTCCTCGGGTTCGACTACACGGTTGACCAGCCCGATCTCGAGAGCGCGCTGCGCGTCGATGACGTCCCCGGTCAGCGCCAATTCCGCCGCCATGCCCGATCCGAGGAGTCGCGGCAGGAAGTAGGAGCCACCGTTGCCAGGGGGAAGACCCATGTTGATGTAGGTCTCCCCCATTTTCGCTCTGGTGGAGCAGATGCGGATGTCGCATGCCAGGGCGAAGTCGAGGCCCCCGGCGGTGGCGCCCCCGTTGATCGCCGCGATCGTCGGCAGCCGGGATGCGACGACACGCTGGGTCAGGGGGAAAAGTACCCGGGCGTTGTAGGGTTCGTGCTCGACGCGGTGCTGATGTTCGAGGTAGTCCTTCATCGCCTTCAGATCGGCACCGGCGGAGAACTGCTTCCCGGCGCCGGTCAGGACGAGGGCACGGACACTCTTGTCGGCCTCGAGCCGCGTCAAGGTCTCCACGAAGTCCCGGACCAGTTCCGGCACGACCCCGTTGCCCCGATCCGGGCGGTTGAGTGTCAGTACGACGACGCCGTCGTCGGCCTGCTCGTAGTACAGCGTTTCCAGGTCTTGCCGCACTGGTGTCTCCTTGGGTGCTGGATGGACGGTGCCGACGACGGTCACCGCGTGAGGAGGGTGGCGACGGTGGTGGCGTAGGCGCCCGCCAGCCATCCGCCGGCATTGACTGCCAGCCCTACGCCGGCGCGTTCGACCTGCCGGGCTCCGGCTCGTCCGCTCAGCTGGTCGAACAGTTCGACGATCTGGGCGCAGCCGGTGGCGCCGAGGGGATGTCCCCGGCTGAGCAGACCGCCGCTGACGTTGACGGGGGTACGGCCGCCGAGGGCGGTCTGACCCTTGCGCAGCAGCAGGTGTCCTTCCCCGTCCTCGCACAATCCGATTTCGCTGTACTGCAGGATCTCCGACGGTGCTGCGGCGTCGTGAACCTCGATGACGTCGAGGTCGTCGGGGCCGATGCCGGTGGCGTCGTAGACGGCGCGGGCAGCGCGGGCGACCGGTTCCGAGCCGGCGCCGTGGCCGGAGGCCAGGTCGATTCCCCGGATCTGACACGTGCCTGCCCCGTTGCGGTTGCGGTAGCGCTCGGACACGAGCACGACGGCGGCGGCGCCGTCGGTGGTCGGTGAGCACATCGGCAGGGTCAGTGGGTCGACGATCATGCGGGCGGCGAGCACGTCGTCGATCGTCTGCGGGGTGCCGAACTGGGCCCGGGGGTTGAGGGCGCCGTGAGTGCGGTTCTTGACCGCCACGGCGGCGAAGTCTTCGACCGAGGCGCCGTAGGTGTCGATGTACTCGCGGGCCTCGGCGGCGTAGACGTCGAGCAGGGCCGAACTCTTCAGTTCCTGGGCAGCAGCATCGGTGTCGAGTTCGGCGACATCGGTCGCGCCGCGGATGGCGGCGAAGGTGCGGTGTTTCTCGCTGTGGGAGAGTTTTTCGACGCCGATGGCCACGGCCACGTCGCAGCGGCCGGCGCGGATGGCGTCGTATGCCCCGAGCACCGCGCTGCTGCCGGAGGCGCACGCGTTCTCCACATTGACCAGGGGTATTCCAGCCAAGGGGGTGTGGCGAAGCGCCACCTGGCCTCGGATCATTTCCTGGCCGGTGAGCAGGCCGGCGGCGCCGTTGCCGAAATACACCCGGCCGACGTCGCGGGGCTCGATGGCGGCGTCGGTCAAGGCTTGCGCGGCGGCCGCGGCTGCCATCTCGCCGAGGGTCTGGTCGGTGCGGCTGACGAACGGTGTCATGCCGACGCCGGCGATGAAAACTCTGTCCACGGCAAACTCCTGGTTCTGTGAGGCGGCCGGGCCACCGCGAGGGTCGTGGCGCCGTCGCGGCGGCCCGGCATGCCAAGGTCGTTACGGCGTCGCGGTCGCCACGCCGCGTGCGCCGCCGCCGACCTTGCGGTCGTGGCCGGCCCAGTAGCGGTCGCGGACCTCGCGGCGCAGGATCTTCCCGTAGGCACTGACCGGGAGTTCCGGTACGAACTCCACGGCTTTGGGTTTTTTGTATCCGGCCAGGTTCTCCCCGCAGAAGCGGATGAGCTCCTCGGCGGTGACCTGGTGGCCCGGTTCGGTCACGACCACGGCGTGCACGGCTTCGCCCCAGTACTCGTCGGGGATGCCGAAGACCACCACGCTGGCCACCGCAGGGTGGGTGATCAGCACTTCCTCGACCTCTCGGGGGTAGACGTTGTTGCCGCCCGAGACCACCATGTCCTTGGTCCGGTCCAGAAGGTAGAGGTAGCCCTGGTCGTCGAAGGTGCCCACGTCGCCGGTGTAGAGCCATCCGTCGCGCAGCGCCTCGGCGGTGGCCTCGGGATTGTTCCAGTACCCGCGCATGACGACGTCGCCACGGACGATGATTTCGCCGGCTTGGCCGGGAGCGACGGGAGTGCCGTCGGCATCGACCACCCGCACCTCGACGTCGGTGCGGGCTATGCCGGCCGATCCGAGGCGGGGATCGTCGGTGGCCGCGAACCGGGCGTGCATCTCCCGGGTCAGTCCGGTGACCGTGATCGGAGCTTCCCCCTGGCCGTAGATCTGCGCGAAGATCGGGCCGAAGGTTTCGACAGCGGCCTTGAGGTGCTCGAGGTAGATCGGGGCTCCCCCGTAGCACACTGCCTTCACGGTGCTCAGATCGAACCGGTCCGGGTCGTACTTGTCGAGGATCGCGACGATCTGGGTGGGGGCGAGGAAGGCGATGTGGGAGACCTTGTGCCGGGCGACGGTGTCGAACAGCAGTTCCGGGGAGAAGCTCAGCGCATCGAGGATGACGTTGGTTGCGCCCCGGGCGATGGTGGGCAGAGCGACGATTCCGCTACCGTGCGACAGGGGTGCGGCGTGCAGCACGACATCGTCATGGTCGATGTTGTAGACGTCGGCGAGGTAGTTCATCACTACCACGCGGCCGGTCCGGTGGGTCCAGGTCGCGCCCTTGGGGCGTCCGGTGGTGCCGGAGGTGTAGAACAGCCAGCTCGCGTCCTCGGCGGTCACCTCCACAGGCGCCTCGAGCGGCGTGCCGGAGTCGAGGAGGCGGTCGTACGGTTCGATGCCCGCGGTGCCCCCGACCTCGAAGCGCCACTGCATGCCGTCGCATTCGCCCAGGTGCTCGTCGATCTGGGCGGTGAAGGCGGTGCCGTGGATGAGTACCTTCGCTCCCGAGGAGCGGACGATGTAGCCCATCTCCTTGGGGTGCAGCCGGGCGTTCATCGGAACGGCGACCAGCCCGGCGGCCAGGCACCCGAAGACGGTCTCGAGGACCTCGGGACTGTTGTGCAGCGCGAAGGCGACCCGGTCTCCGCGACGCAGCCCGCGGGCGAGCAGTTCGCCGCCGATGCTCAGGGCACGACGGTAGAACTCGCGGTAGGTGACGGTCCGGGCCCCGGCCACGATGGCCGGGTGATCCGGGTGGTGGGTTGCGGACTTGGCGAGGAAGGTCGCGATGTTCATCTCGGGGATAGACACGGCACCGGCTTCCTATTCCGCCCGGAACCAGGCGATATGGCGGCCTTCGTCCGGGGTGGTGTCGAACTGGACCCGCATGTCGCAGCGATAGGCGTCCCAGCCGCCGTTCGCATCGGGACGGAGACGGGCGAGGAGCTGGACGCCCTCATCGAGCTTGACCACGCCGACGGCGTACGGCAGGTCGTCCTCGAATCCGGTTGGAGCCCCCACTCGCTGAATCGCGAAACTGTGCAGCTGTCCCGCGCCGGGAGTGGGCGTCCATCCGAGATCGGTGCTGCCGCAGGAGGGGCACACGTACTTCGGGTACATGATGGGGTTGTGGCATCCACCGCACTGCTGGATCACCAGTTCGCCTCGGCTCAGCGCGGCGTAGTACTCGTCGGTCAGAGAAGTCGTCATGTTGTCCCTCACTTGTCCACGCGCTCGAGCAGGAGCACCTGGCTGTCCATATAGGTGCCGCCGGAGCCGCCGCAGACGGCACGCCGGCAATCGGAAATCTGGCGGGCGTCCTCGGCGCGGCCGAGGAGCTGGCGGATGCCCTCCACCAGCAGGGCGGTGCCGCCGCCGACGCCGGTGTGCCCGGCCGAGAGCAGACCGCCGTTGGTGTTGACCGGCAGGCGGCCGCCGGGAGAGAACTCCCCGGCGGCGAACAGCCGGGCGCCCTCATGCAGCTTGCACAGGCCCAGGCCCTCGAGGCCGATGGTCAGCACGGCCGCATAGGAGTCGTAGACCTGCGCGATGTCGGCGTCGTCGGGGCCCCAGCCGGCCTGTTCGTAGGCGCGTTCACCGGCCCGCCGCCATCCCATGGTGGCCAGGTCGTTCTCCTGACCGATGCTGTAGTGCGACACGCAGCCGCCCGAGCCGGCGATCCGGACCCACCGGTCATGCGTCTTGCGGGCATTCTCGGTACTGGTCATCACGTACGCGGTGGCGCCGTCGGCCAACATCGGGCACTCCATGGCATGGATCGGATCGCACACCATCTTCGAGCCGAGCACCTGCTCGACGGTCAGGTCCTTGTCCTTGTACATCGCATTCGGATTGAGTCGGGCCCACTGGCGCAGGGCGACGCATACCGCGGCCATCTCTTCCGGAGTCGAGCCGGACGCTGCCATGTATCGCTGGGTGATCAGGGCGCCGACCGCGTTGAAGGTCAGGCCGGTGGGGCGCTCCCACTCGCGGGGGATGCCGTAGCCGCTGAGCATGTCGACCATGTCCGCGACGGGGGCGGAGCCCCACTTGTCGGCCTGGACCACCAGGATGTTCTTGGCCTGTCCGCTGGCGATCAGGCCGGCGGCGGTGCGGGTGATGTTGTCGCTGGTCGATCCGCCGGAGTGCAGCATGGCGCTGGCCTTGGCGCGGCCGTGCAGGCCGAGTTCCTCCACCACACGGGAGAAGATGAGGTCGGCCTGATCGTCCGCGGAGTGCAGGCACGGGATCAGCAGCACCGTGTCGATGTCGGAGATCTGCATGCCGGCGTCGCGGACCGCGGCGACCGCGACCTCGACGAGGGAGCCGATGAAGGGGCGGTTCGGATAGCGCCCGGAGGGGATTTCGGCGATACCCACGAAAGCTGCTTCGAGAGGGCTTCCCGCCATGGGGTTGAAACCGAGATCGGTCGAAGAGAGTGTCATGTGTCAGCCTTCCAAGGGGCTACGTCGCTTGGCCAGCAACACCATTCGGACGGTCATCACCGTCTCGTCGTGCTGGTTGACCACGGTGTAATCGAGGGAGAGGATGCCCTGGTCGGGCTTTCGTGCGGGTTCGGCAGCCACCACTTCGACCCGGACGTGCACGGTGTCGCCGGGACGCACCGGCTTGAGGGCACGGATCGACTGGACCTCGCGCATCGCGACGATGGCTTCGCCGTAGAAGCCGGCCAGGGCCACCAGACCCACCGCGATGCAGAAGGTGAAGGGCCCGTGCGCGATTCGGGTACCGAACTGGGTTCGGCTGGCGTACTGTTCGTCGGTGTGCAGGGGATAGTGGTCGCCGGTCAGGCCGGCGAACATCGAGATGTCGGACATGTCCACGGTGCGACCGCCGGTGACGCAGACCGTGCCGACCGGGAAGTCCTCGAAGTAGCGGTCGACGTGGAAAGTCCCCGTCTCGGCTACGGTCGAGGGTGCTGTGCTGGTCACTGTTCGGACTCCATTCCCAGATCGATGGCGGCGAGCGCTTCGTGCGCGAGGCCGAGACTCAGGTCGGCTTCCATGACCCGCCGCAGCTGACGGGTCAGCACCTTGCGGGCGTACCGGCGGGCCAGGAGCGGTTTCTCGGCGATACCGCGGGCGAGCTCCCAGGCGCGGGGCAGCAGCTCCTGCTCGGACAGGACCTCGTTGACCGCGCCGTAGTCGAGGGCGGTGCGAGCATCGAGTTCCTGGCCGGTCAGCAGGAAGTAGCGTCCACGGTTCGAGCCCAGCACGTGCGGCCACACCACGTGGGCGCCGTCCCCGGGCACGATGCCGGAAGGGAAGTGCGGTCCGTCCTGGAAGGTGGCGGACTCCGCGGCGAGGACGATGTCCGACATGACGGGGATCTCCGGGTGGTTGGTCACCGGTCCGTTGACCGCCGCGATGACCGGCACCTCGATACTCAGCAGGTTGTTGAGCAGACGCTGGCCTTCGAAGATGATCTCGTCCCAGTCGTGCGGGGTGCCGAGGTTGAACGAGGTGAAGTCGATCTCGTTGCAGAACGAGGGGCCGGTGCCGGTGAGGATGACGACCTTGTTCTCCCGGTCGCACGCGATGTCGTGGAAGCAGTAGGCCAGCTCGTCGTGTGCGGTTGAGGTCCACACCAGGCTCTTGCCTTCGGTGTGGACGGTGACCAGGAGGACGCCGCCGTCTCGTTCGAGGCGGATGTTCTCGTACTTCTGTGAGTACTCCTGGAAGGGGGTGGCCAATTGCTTCATCGAACTTCCTCCGTTCGAGTCACCGAGGAGCGGTGAACAATCATTTGTTTTTTGAATGTAACATCAGGTGAGGCCGGTAACAAGACCGCTGTACTCGTCGGAAACCGGGTAGAGAACAATCAGGTGTCATGCCGTGGTGTCCGCACTGCACGGCCACCCGTTCGAAAGGAGGCGCCATGCCCCGGCAGTCCCGTGCCCGCGCTTCGGCACCGAAGAAACCGACCAAGCAGGAACGGCTCATGGCGGCAGCGGTGCGTCTGTTCAGCCGGCAAGGCTATGCCGGTACCTCCGTGCGCGACCTCGGCGAGGCGCTGGGAATCCAGCCGGGCAGCGTGTACGCCCACATCGACAGCAAGCACACGATGCTGGTCAGTCTCGTCGAGAGCGGCATCGACCAGTACCTCGACGCTGTGGCCGAGTTGCCCGGCACTCCGACCGAACAACTGCGGCACTTCGTCGAGGCCCACGTGCGGGTCGTGGCCGAAGACGTCAACCGCGCCCGAGTCGTCTACCACCAGTGGCGCCACATCCAACCACCGGAGCGCACCCGGATCGTGGCCAAGCGCTACGCCTACGAACACCGGCTCCGGGACATCATCGACGCCGGGGTAGCGGCCGGCGAATTCGCCCCCGACCTCGATCGTCCGACCGCCGTACGCGCCGTCCTCGGCATGGTGAACTGGTGCCCGGAATGGTTGCCCGCGGACGGCTCGGAGCCGGCCGAGGCGGTCGCTGCGGGCGTGGCCGAGATCGTGCTGGCGAGCGTGCGCGTCGGCCACGGCGCAGCCCACGCCTAGTCGGGCCGGACGACGACGGCGCCGACGAGCGAGTCCGGCACACCGGAGTCGACGCACCGGGTGTGGATCAGCCAACGGCCGTCGACCTTGGCGAACTCGTCGCGGTACCGCCCCAGGGCGGCCAGACGCACGGTCTCGCCGTCGACCCGCAGTGCCAGCACGCGCGCGCTGCCCCGCGCCCGATCCGTGGACATTTTCTCCACCAGGATGTTGCTGACGATGTGATGGGTGCCGGCGGACCGTTGGGCCGCGGCGGCGAAGAACTGCGCCAGTGCCGCTGTGCCCGCCACCGGTTCCCGCCCCGTAACGGTGAATGTGCCGTCCTCGGTGAACAATTCGATGCATCCTGGGACGTCCCCGGTGTCGAAGGACGTCGAGTAGCGCGCGTACAACTCGGTGATCGCCACCCGGTCCGCTACGGGGAGGGTGCGTTCGATATCGATGCTCACAGGTACCTCCTGATCGTAAGAATTCGCCGTCAGCCGACGGCGCCGGCCGCGGCCTGCTTCTGAAAGGCCAGACGCGCCTCGAGGAATTCGCGGGGACTGTTGGAGGCGAACACCCCGGTGACGGTGCTCCCGCAGCGCAGGTGCGCGACGAACTTCCCCTCGTCGATCGATCCACTGAGCACGTCCACTTCGGCGTCGGTGCCGCCGGCACCGACGAACTGCAATCGGTGGCCGTGCTGCTCGGTCCAGAAGAACCCGTCGCCCGGGTCGTGGGAGTGCTCGGCCTCCATCAATGCGTGGGCGGTGCGGCGGGCGCTGTCGGCGGCGGCCGTCCAGTGCTGCAGGTCCTCGTGCTCGGGACCGATGTGCATGCACACGATGTCCCCGACACCGAAGACGAACGGATCGCTGGTGCGGCCGTCGACGTCGCACACCAGGCCTCGGTCCACCTCGAGCCCGGCCTCGCGCAACCACTGCAGCTCGCGGCCGACGCCCACCCCCACGGCCACGATGTCCGAGGAGCGGGAGGTGCCGTCGTCGAGGGTGAGGGTCACCCCCGTGGCGGACTCGTCCACCGACGACACCACGACCGAATTGGTCAGGCGCACCCCGTGCGCGGTGTGCAGCTCTGTCAGCCACTGGGACAGCCGGCGACCGACGATGCCGATCATCGGTCCTTCGTCGGCGGCCACGACGTCGACCTCGAGACCGAGGTGGCGGGCCGACGAGGCCACCTCGAGCCCGATGAAGCCGGTTCCGACGACCGTGATCCGGGAGGCGTCGGCCAACGCCGTGCGTAGCGCACGGGCATCGTCGACGGTACGCAGGTAGTGGATGCGCGCTGAGGGCGACAACCCCGGCAATCGGCGGGCCTGCGCCCCGGTGGCCACCACGAGGCGTCCGTAGGGCACGGTGGTGCCGTCGGCAAGGGCCAGACGGCGGCCGGCCGGATCGAGCGCGACGACTTCCGAATCCAGATGGATGTCGAGGTCGAGTCTCGCCAGGGCCTTGTCGTGGAGCAAATGCAGGCCGTCGGTGTCGAGTTCACCGGTCAGAAAGTCCTTCGACAGCGGCGGGCGGTCGTACGGCGGTTCGGACTCGTTCGAATACAGACGGATCGGCCCGTCGTAGCCCAGGGTCCGCAGCCCCTGCGCGGTCCGCACGGCGGCCAGGCCACCGCCGACGATGACGATGTCGTTGGAGGGTTGGGCCATGGTCATCTCACCGTTTCGACGCGTTGGGCCAGCACTTGGGTCGCCCGCTGCACCAGGCGGAACTTCTGCACCCGGCCTGTCACGGTGACCGGAAGCTCGTGCTCGGCGACCACCAGGACATGGGCCGGCACCTTGAATCGGGCGAGCAGATCGCTGCAATAGGCGATCAACTCGTCTTCTTGGATCGAGGCGCCGTCGGCAGGCACGACGAAGGCACATCCGACTTCGCCCATGCGCTCGTGCGGAACGCCGACCACGTGTGCCACCTTCACCGCCTCGTGGCGGTTGAGCACGGCCTCGATCTCCGACGGGAGCACCAGCTCACCACCGCAGCGGTACGACTCCTTGATCCGACCGGTCAGCGTGAGGTAACCGTCTGCGTCGAGGCGACCGAGGTCGCCGGTGCGCATCCACCCGTCCGCGGTGAACAGCGCCGCGGTCTCGGCGGGCTTGTTGTAGTACCCGGGGGTGACCGCCGGGCCTCGCACCACGAGCTCACCGATCTCTCCCACCGGCAGATCGGCGCCGGTGTCGGTCGCGATGACCTTGTACACCGCCACGGCAGCGCCGAGGCCGGGGTCGCCGGCGGCGCCGGCGGGCTTGACGGTGCCGTTGGTGGTCTGGAACCGGATCAGCGCGTCTCCCGGCAGCGTGCACATCGTCGACGCGGTGGTCTCACTCTGCCCGTACGCGGTGAACAGTTCCTCGACGCCGAGCACGTCGAGCATGCGCTGCCACATCTCCGGGCTGTGGGCGGTGCCCGAGGAGAACATCGTCGACAGGGGTGAGAGGTCGTAGGTTCCGTCGGCGGCCGCGTCGAGCAGCCGGGAGGTCATCGTCGGCACGCAGATGAGTTCGTCGATGTCGTGGCGTGAGACCGACGCGAGCATGGCCGCCGGATCGAACGTCACCTGTGGTGCCACGGCACCACCGACGAACATCGCCGCCACCATCGCCTCGATGTAGCCGAAGACGTGGTACATCGGCAGGGCGTAGCCGATGCGACGCCCGTCCTGGAAGGCCCGCGTATAGGCCGAGCTGTAGGCGGTGCGGGTCACCGCATCGTGAACGAGCATGACCCCCTTGGGTTTGCCCGTGGTCCCGGACGTGTACAGGATGTCCGAGACGGTCCGCGCGCCGACCCCGCGGGTGACCATGAGCACCTGCTCGTCGGGGATCGAGGCACCGGCGGCCTCGATACAGGACAGCGGAGCGCCGCGGCGGGGCAGGTCCGAGGTCACGGCGCGGACGAAGACGTGCCGCAGCCGCGGCAGGGCCTCTCCCCCACCGTTGTCCTCCCAGCCCGGAGCGATCCGGTCGAGGCAGTCCAGATAGTCGAGCCCTCTGAACTCGTCCATCGTGATCAGCACGCTCGCGTCGGACTGGCGCAGCACGTAGGCCAGTTCTTCGTGCCGGAGCAGGTAGTTGACCGCGACGGACACCGCGCCGATCCGGGCGATTGCCAGCTTGAGTGCGATGAAGTCGGCGAAGTTCGCCATGTCCACGGCGACATGGTCGCCGGGCCGCACGCCGACCGCCATCAGTCCGGCGGCGAGTCGAAGGGTCCACCGGTGCATGTCGGCGTAGGTGTAGGTGCGGTCGTCGGTCAGGACGAAGGGGCGCTCGGGGTACTCGGCGGCGACCTCGTCGAACAGTTGGGCGGTGGTACGCGGCCGCCACGGGGCGTACCGTTGCTCCAGCGCCAAGCGGCGTTCGGTCGTAGTGTCAGGATTCATCTCGGCGGGTCTCCGGTTCACGGGAGGGTGTTCTCGGCGGATACGAGGGCACGGATCTCTTCGGGGGCGAAGCCGGCCTCACGGAGGATGTCCTCGGTGTGCTGGCCGAGCGGCGGTGGAGAGACGAGCGGCAGGTCGCGGTCTTGGTCGAGCGGCAGGCGCACCTGTGCGGCAGCGGGGTCGTCGACCACCAGTGCGCGTTCCTTGGTCAATGGGTGGGCGAGGGCCTCCTCGAGGGAGTGGACGGGACCGACCGGCACCCCGGCGGCTGCGATGCGCGCGAGCCAGTAGCCGGACGATTGGGTGACGAACACCTTCTCGAGTTCGGTGGTGAGGTCCTCGCGGTGGTGCACCCGATCGGTGACGGTCGCGAATCGCGGATCGTCGACGAGTTCCTCGGCTTCCATTGCAGAGCAGAGTTTTTGGAAGAGTCGGTTGGTGGCGGCGGCGACCATGATCGATCCGTCGGAGGTGGGGAACTCCTGGTAGGGCGCGGTGCTGGGGGCGGCCGATCCCAGTCGTTGCGGGTGGAAGTCGGCGGCCACGAGGCCGATGATCTGGTGGCACATCATGAACAGGCCGCTGTCGATCAGGGTGGATTCGAGGCGGACCGGACCGTCCTGACGGGGCCGGTTGGCCAGCGCGGCCATGATCGACATGCCGGCCCACATCCCGGTGGAGATGTCGACGAGGGAGGGGGCGGTGCGGGCCGGGCGGCCATCGGGGTCACCGGTCAGACTCATGATCCCGGTGAAGGCCTGGACCAGCGCGTCGTAGCCGGGGCGGTCATGGCCGAGTCGTCCGCGGCCGAAGGCGCTGATCGAACAGTAGATCACTCGGTCGTTGACGGCGGTGACGTCGTCGAATCCGAGGCCCAGTCGCTCGGCGACACCGGGCCGGAACGACTCGACCACCACATCGACGTCGCGGGCTAGGCGCAGGACGGCGTCTCGCCCCTGCCTGGTGGCGAGGTCGAGGGCGACGCTGCGCTTATTGCGGTTGACTGTGGAAAACACCGTTCCGGTGCCTTCCCGTTGCGGCGGGAGCAGCCGGGTGGAATCGCCACCGACGGCGCGTTCGATCTTGATCACGTCGGCGCCGAGGTCGGCCATGATCATGCACGCGAGGGGACCGGCGATGTTCTCGCTGAGGTCGAGGACTCGTATGCCCTGGTACGTGTGTTGCAGACCCATCTACGCTCACATCTTTCCATGGTGCCCGACTGAGAACACCGGGGCGGACGGTGCTGAAAAAACAATCACTTGTTTATTGCTATCAGATGCGGTTAAGGTGGTCAAGACCACAGCGTCCTCCGAATATCACCCCCGTCACACCCCAGGAGAACTCATGGATTTCCGTTTCACCGACGAGCAGCAGATGTGGCACGAGACCGTCCACGCCTTCATGGAGCGTGAGGTCGGGATCGAGTACATCCGCAAGCACGACGAGGCCCGCGAGTTCCCGGAGGAGGCGTACCAGAAGATCGCCGACCGCGGCTGGCTCGGGTTGCTCATCCCGGAGCAGTACGGCGGCCTCGAAGCCGACCCGGTGATGTACGCGATCTTCTGCGAAGCCATCGCCAAGTACAGCCTCGACTTCGCCGCGGCGATCATGACCTCGATGTTCACCGCCACCAACATTGCGTTCCACGGCACCGACGAGCAGCGCCAGAAGTACCTGCCGGACTTCATGGAAGGCAAGATCAAGTTCAGCATCTCCATCACCGAACCCAATGCCGGTTCCGATGCCGCCGGCCTGCGCACCCGCGCCGTTCAAGACGGTGACTCGTGGATCATCAACGGCAACAAGGTG
>NZ_WVTE01000228.1:0-45469 GCF_009939605.1 Rhodococcus sp. YH1
ATACCGAACTGTGGCAGTGGCGTCTGGCCGCGCGCTGCCGGGAAGAGGACGCCGAGATCTTCTTCCCCCCGACCGGCGAGCGCGGGGAGGCCCGCGACAAGCGCGAGGCCCGCGCCAAGGCGCTGTGACTCATCGGTCATCGGGGCGGCAGGCCGTGCTCGGCGCGCACCTCGTCGAGCGAGGCGGTCCGGCCGGCGGCGTACTCGCGGTCGGCGACCGCGACCGACTCGGCGGTGCCGGGCCGAGACAGCCAGTAGATCGTCTCGTGCAGTGATTCCAGATCGTCGGCCGACATCAGGACCGCGGCCGGTTTGCCGTGCCGGGTGATCGTGATGATGTCGTGCGTGGCTTCGGCACTGTCCACCAGCGCCGAGAGCTTGTCCTTGGCTTCGCCGAGCGGTACCGTCGTCACGCGTTCATGGTAGCCCAGATATTAGCCAATGTCTAGCCGGAAATTTAGCCGATAACTTATATTATGTCAACCTGAACGCCTGGAATTGCACCCGATGACCGATCCGGTCGCCGGATTCGCGGCCGAGAAAACTTGGGCTGCAACACCTTCAATCGAATTGGCCGACCAGCAGGGATCAGGCCACCCCCTTCACGCCTCTCAACCCTTGACGCCGGTATTAGTATTTGTGCGAAACTTTGCTTGTGGACGATCATTACCTCTCTACACGTATAGCGCTCGGCCACCGACGTGCCGCGAGTATTGATCAACTATACTCAGGGTTGAATGAGCTTGAGGCGTTGGCAGGAAACGCAGCGACGGTCGATATGCATCTTCTTCCCGTATCCCGTGAGAAATTCGAGAAGTTGAAATTGTATACTTTCCGCAAGCCCCAAGAATCGTGGTTGTTCGCGCGGGATGACGCCAAGGATATCTACATATGCGTGGATGATGCTTCATCGGGGATAGACTCGTCGAACGTCTTTGCGGCGATATTTTTTCCGGAACTCCATACTCGACTCGTTTCTTGGTGGCTCGTTCACGCGTGGAGGTTCATGGATCTCGCGGATGCAACGCTGAATGGCCTCCGCGAGTGGCGGATCACAATTTCTGCAGTTGCTTCACGAGCCCTTATTGAAGAGGTCGGCTGCCTACTTTATGAAGCCAAGCAAATTGCCGAAGGGTGGAGGAAAGCAAAGTCATTGCCTGCAAAAGGTCGACCGCAACAAGTAAGAGATCTTCTTCATCCCCTCCTGGCGCAAGCAGCATTCGGCTCTAGAGGAGTAGCTGAGGTCCGTGGACTTCGCCCGGCTACAAACGTGCAAACGTACGTGGACAAGCTAGCAAAGGCGTCGGGTGAGATGGAATTCTTGCGGTGGTACGCTTGGCTCTCGAATGCCGCACATCCCGCAGTTGGATCCAGAATTGCATACGCAAGTCAACCACTCGTCCACGAAACGGACACCGTGGTACGCCGCAGGTTTACGCGTCGGCCAACTTCCATCCAAGGAAAGACCGAGGGTCTGGATTTTCTCATAGCACACCAATCGGCAGATGCCACAATTTCTGCAGTAAAGGTAGGGTTACCTTTACTATGGAAAGCACTTGAAATTGTCGACGATGTTGGTTTAACGACGCACGCCGCCACGTTCACGGAACAAATATACTGGCGGAACCTGAAACCAGTTCGAGGGAATCGATGGTGTCCGTGCGCTAAAGGTAGATGGAAGAGCTGTCAACATGATTGGGGTTCGCCAGCTCCTGAAATTTCAATCACCCTCTGCTGAATTTTCGCTAACCTCAGCCTTTCGTGAATCCAACGTGCTGGCCGGATCGCGTTTCAGATTGGCTGTTTCAACGTCGGTTCCAGGGGGCGACAGCGAGCAACTTCCCGAGATGTCGGGTGGTCTCCGGATGCACGGTCCCGGAGGTACCCCGCCCGCGGTGATAGTGCTCGCAGAAGGCCCCACTGACGCTCGCCGGGAATCCGTTCTGGATGTGGCGAACTCAGCGTTCAGACAAACACTGCCGACACGGATCTTCGACTGCGGACTCACCGGTAACCGGCCATACGTCAACCGACCCGAGGACGTCGCGGTGGCACGGCGTAATTGCCTCGCCTCGGGCAGGGCGGCGGCCGGCTCGGTCACCCCTCATAGGCACCAGGCTGACGATGCTGTTCCAGCTCGGCTGACGTTCCAGTGGGCATTTCGGCCGTACTCGCCCCAGCGGGTGTTCCGTTCGTCACCGAGAGTGGGGTGATCGTCGTCGTGGTGCACTTGGAATTCAAAGCGATTGGGCTCAACCACGGGCCTTGAGCATCGTCCAGATCGCATTGGCCGCATCCGCGTACCTGTCGTCGAGATTTGTCTCGGTGTCGGGAAACTGAAGCTCTACCGTAATCGTGCGCGTCGTCATGAACCGATTGCTGTCCAGCATAGCCTGAAATCAGCGCCGCCTCGCCGTCGGAGATCTCCACGGTCGCCATTACATTGTGGCCCCCTTCCGACATCGGACCCGAATCAGGGTCACTGATCACCACCGGTACTCCGCTGTTCTGCTTCCACTTCGTCTATTCGACTTCACCCCGACGAAGATCCATCTCGATTTCCCCCAGCTCATATTCGATCTTGTTGACCAGATCCGCAGGCGTGTGTGCCTGGAATGAGGCGTCAAGATTGCCGGGTGAGCTTGAATGAGAAGGCATCAAGATCGGCCAACGTCCGCACTCCGCCTCCTCAAGTGCATGCTCAAGAAGAACTACCCGACCTAGAATTATCGCCGGCGTACGGTCACCCCACGCTTTTGGGACATGGAAAGTGGTAATCAAGGCCTTACCGCGTCGCGAATGCACTGGTCGAAGCAGAGCGTTCAGTTCTGTCCGCGCTGCTCGAAGCCGATCCCTTAGAGTGGCGACCGAATAGGCCAAGACTTCGGGCTCGGCGTTCTCGCCCAGCTCTTTTAAACTTGTCAGCGTGACGTTGCTCCGCTCCGCCATGCGTAAAGCTCCAGCTTGGAACCCCGCTTCACTAAGCAGAATTCCTCGCGATGCCCCGATATCAGCAACGACGGATGACAGAGCTGCGACCTTCTCTTTAGGAATCGGACGCGCCCAACGCTTACATTCGACAATCCACAAGAAATCTATTCCCCCGTGCCTCCCACGGACAGCGACGTCGATGTCATGGGTGCCGCGCACCCCTTCGATCCGCTCATCAGTCGTTGCAATAAGCCCCAGAGAGCGGTAGAATTGCGCGGCCTCTTCCTGATAGTCCTTCCACGCCGGCATTAGTTCAGTCTCGCCTCATCACTTCCAAAAGCCAAGTGGGATGCCGACCTGAAACACCTCGGACGAGAAGGCCGGGCCGGGGCATCGGGTTGCATCCGACGAGTGCCGATGTCCTATGTCTACGACCCTCGGATAGTCGCCACTGATCTCACCGACCTCGCATACGAATCCGGGTACGAGACCCTTATCGACGAACCAAGACTTACTTACGAAGGAGCATCGACCACTACAGCCACTGAAGGACCACCGATTCCTCAACAAGATCCTCGGTGACGCTACCGTCCGCTTTGATAGTCACGAACTTCGCACGTCCCGCCACACCGGCAGCGTCCCACTTCTCAGACTGCCAATCTTTTGGAATCACCGACTTGGCAAGTTTTACCTGTTCGTCTAGAGTGAGCACTCCGGCTTCGCCACATTTCTCCAGCTCTGCTGTCAGGGCACTTCTGAAGTGCTCTATTGCTGTTTCAACGATAGCGATCTTGGCAGCATCACTGTAAGAGCGAGCAAGGATCTCTTCTACAAGGCTGCGAGCATAATCAAGTGCGCCCGGAGTCTGGGTACACTTGTTAACTGCGAGTTGCCATGCAGAGCTATCCGAATTCTCTCTCAGTTCGCCGCGGAAAACGATCGACTGGGCATCGTCGATGAGGGTCCGATGAATTATACCGAGCGGTGTGATCGTCCAAAGTTCAGGGGTTCCGACGGGACCGAGCGACTCACGCGCCAACTGAAGAAGCAATTCGAGCGGAGCTTCCTTGGCGGCATCGCACCGACACCAACCGGGGTCATCGCAGGGATCGTATGCTGGGCTCTCAGCAAGAGCGACAGGGTCACACCCGCAGTATGGACTCAAGCACTCATAAGTCGCGTCCCAGCAAGTTTCCCGATGCGGGCAGTCGCACTTCCGCGTCCCGTTGAAGGCATAGATGGCATCCCTCAGCGCCTCGGCGACGCCTCGACCGATGGTGGATAGGACCCCAGAACCGTCCACCAGCCCGTCGAAGAAGCGCTGGATGTGCATCTCGACACGTTCATTAGAAATCTTCGCTCGCCCGTTAGACGCAACGACGACTATGGCTGCCGACCCGGTCCTATCGACGAAGCGGAAGACGTTTACCTTCCTTGCGTCATTGCATTCGGCACGACGAAGCGGCGCTCCGCTGCACGTCCGACCATCGGCGGCCATGACTACTCCGCCCTGTCCCTGAGCCCAGATATTTACCGTCACATGGCAAAGTAAACTATCCCGACCTAGGTAAGGTCTAGCTCCTAAGGCAAACGGCCGAGGCACCGATCTCCAGTAATAGCACAACGGGCGTGATCGGCCCTAACCACCGCCCATCCCGTCACTAGGCCCCGAGTGAGGGTTTGAGAGGGTTGATAGTTCCTAGCAGCTGGAGCAAACAGAAGGTTCCGCTCATTCGCGTAAAGAAGCACCTTCGTGCGTGCCTCTTTGTCAGCTATCTGTCACTTGCGTCGGACAGTAACTCCGTCAACCCTCACCCGAAGACTGCTTTTCCTGAAATCCCGGTAATTTCCGGATAAAATGCCCTGGATCGATTGGACCCCTGCCGTCAAGAAGGTCCCTCAACACCGCCCATTGAACCTACTGTGGATCCCGCTCTGAAGGGGGGCGCAGTTCGTCGCCGGAGCATGATAACCACAAAATCCATTAGAGTGCTGTCCGCATTTGACGTAGTGCAGTCGCCACCGGACCGTTGTACACAGCACGAACGCTCGCCGCTTTCCACGTCGTATTGCGGCGCGTGGTCGGGATGCCGTCGGCAGTTAGTCCATCAGCGATTGTCCATGAGGCCCGACCAGCGCCCCGCTCGGCCACATACGGGCCACTACCCCTACCGGGAGGACGGACGGACAACCAAGACGAACGCCCGCGGCATTCTTTGCCGCGAGGGCGTCCTTCGTCACTATCCCGAGCACCGGCCGAAATGGCGGGGCAAACGGCGGCCCCCGCACGACGGTCGTCTACTCCGAGGACTTCGGCGGGGCCGGCCTTGTACGCGGCGGGACACCGCGCGAGCGCGGCGACCCGGCGGATGCTATCCGACGACGCGCCGGACCTGTCCTCCTGCCGCATCCCGGCCGATCCCCGGCCGCCGCGATGTGCGACGCGTCCGGTCTGGGCCCCTAGGCGCAGTGCAACGCGGTGCCGGGGGTGCGTTTCGGATATCCGGATATCACGTCGACGACGGCGTCGTGGTCGGGTCGGTCAGGCGCAGGAACGCTCCGAGGTCGAGCAGGTCCTGCGGGGTGGCCGGGAGGTAGTCGGTCAGTCCGGGTGAGCGCAGCACCAGGGTGGCCCACAGGGCGCGGGAGACGGCGACGTTGAGGCGGTGCCGCGAGAGCAGAAACCCCATGCCGCGGGGGATGTCCTCGACCGCGGAGGCGGTCATCGACACCACCACCACCGCCGCCTGGCGGCCCTGGAACTTGTCGACCGTGCCGACCTGCACCCGGGTCAGTCCCGCCCGGGCGAGGTGGGTTTTGATGAGGTTGACCTGGGCGTTGTAGGGGGCGACGACGAGCACCTCGGCCTCGGTGAGCGGGCGGGTCCCGGCGAACGCGGCCGGGTTGCGCCACTCGGAGCCGAGGAGCGCCTCGATCCGGTGCACGACCTCGGCGGCCTCTTCGGGGCAGGAGGTGGCGTTGCCGTGGTGCTCGACGAGCACGGGGTGCACCCCGGGCGCGAGACCGGTCAAAGACCGCGCCGCGGTGACCGGGCGCTGCGAGCCGAGCTTCCCGTCGTAGGACAGCTGCGAGATCCGCTCACACAGGGCCGGGTGCAGGCGCCAGGTGTGGGCGAGGAAGTACCCGCGCTGCGGGGGCAGGGTGTCGTGGCCGTCGGCGAGCCAGGCCAGCACGGAGACGTCGACCGGTTCGGGGTGGGTGCCCTGGGTGACCTGCGGCAGCTGCTGCGGGTCGCCGAACAGCAGCAGGTTGCGGGCGGCGGTGGCCACCGCGACGGTGTTGGCCAAGCAGAACTGGCCGGCCTCGTCGACGACCAGCACGTCCAGGCAGCCCGGGGCGACGCAGCGGGTGTTGGTGAAATCCCACGCGGTGCCACCGAGGACGCACCCCCCGACGCCGGTCTGCATCAGCGCCGGGAACTGCGCGGCCTCGATCGGCGTCCAGACCGGATCGGGTTTCTGGGCCTTGGGTTTGAGGACCCGCTCCCCCGGAACCCCGGCGTCGACGATCTCGTCGAGCAGATTCTCGACGACGGAGTGGGACTGGGCGACCACCCCCACCGTCCAGTGGTGCCGGGTGACCAGCTCGGCGATCACCCGGGCGGCGGTGTAGGTCTTGCCGGTGCCCGGTGGCCCCTGCACCGCCAGGTAGGACTCGTCGAGGTCGCGCACCGCGGCGGTGATCGCCGCGACGTAGTCACCGCCGGTCACCGCGGGCAGCGCGGCCCCCGAGCGGGTGCGGGGCGCGATCCGGCGCAGCACATCGACCGCGGCGGTGTGCGGCATCGCCGGCAAGGTGCGGCACATCCGGTCGGCGACGGTCTCGAGGGCGTGCTCGATCGAGACCGTCCGCACCGGCGGGCCGGGGGCCAGCGCCATCGGCACCGCGGTGTACTCCTCGACGCCGTGGCCTAGCAGCTCCTCGACCTCGACGACGTCACGGAAGACCCCGTCCACGGTACGAGTACTCACGTTGCGGATCGTGGCGCCGGTGTAGCCGCGGGTGCACGCCCCACCGTCCCGCAGCCCCGCCGGGGCGGGCGCCTCGTACAGCAGATACACCGTCTGCCCGGCGCGGACGGTGCTGCCGGGTGCGAAGTCCCCGATCAGGGTCAGGTGCCGGCGCTGGCGGCGCTGCTTCGCGGTCGCGGTGTGCCAGTCCCGATCGCAGGTGACGGCCGCGGCGATCAGGGTGTCGCGGACATCGGCCCACTCGTCGACCGGATGCCTCAGGCGGTCGTAGTGCCCCCACCAGAACGGTTTGCGTTCGCGGCGGTGATACCCCAGGGCCGCGGCCATCAACGCCGCGGCCTGCTGCTCGCCGCTGTGCTGCTCCGGGGCATCGGCGTCGGCGAAGGCAAGCAACCTCGCCTCGTGCGCCGACGGGGCGGGCGGCTCGGGTACGGCGTCGTCGTCGATGACCGCGGCGCCGTCGGGACACACCCCGGCACCGGCGGCCTGGGCGAGCAACCAGTCCCGCAGCCGCAGCGTCGACAGGCAGTCGGCCTCGTTGTAGGCGGCGATCTCGGCGAGCACCGCCTGCGCCGCGGCGGTGTCGCCGGCCTCGCGCAGCGCGCAGTAGTCGGCGTAGGCGACGATCGATGCGGCGCCGGTGGTGACGTCCCCGCCGCGGGGGCCCAGGTACAGCGGTTCGAGCTGCTTAAGCCCGTAACCGCGCTGCCCGACCCGCAACGCGGAACGCACGATCGGATACAGATCCACCAGCACCCCGCTACGGAGCAGCTCGTCCACCGTCTCTTCGCCCACGCCGTGCCGCCCGGCCAGTCGCAACAACGCGATCTTCTCGTAGGCGGCGTAGTGATAGACGTGCAACTGCGGATACTCGCGGCGGCGCACGGTGAGGTAGTCGAGGAAGTCGAGCAAAGCCCGGCGTTCCTCCCCGCGCGTGTGCGCCCAGCGCGGCCGAAACCGCGGCGCCTGCGCCGACCCCTCCAGCACACCGAACAGGTACTCCAGTCCCCACTGCGCGCTGCCGTGCTCCGCCCACAACGGATCACCCTCGAAGTCGAAGAACACATCCCCCGCATCCGGGGCGGGCAACGCGGCCAACGCCGCCGGGGCGAACACCTCCACCACCGGCTGCCCCGTCTGCTCCTGCCGCACTTGGACGGCGGCCTGGGCCCGCAAGGCGGCGAGGCTGCAGTCGGACATCCCCGGCACCGGACCGGTGCCGGTGGCCAGGGCATCGAGGGTATCCACCCCGGCGGCACGCAGCCGGGCCCGCTGCGTGGCCCGCATCCCCGCCACCAACAGCAGATCCCGGGCGGCGGCGACCTCCGGTTCACACACCGCGCAGCGTCCGCACGCGGCGTACCGCCCGTCCTCCCACACCGCCGGGGTGCCGGTGTGGTGATGATCGTCGATCAGGGATTGCAGGCGGGCGCGGCGCTGGAGGTACACCGGGACGAGCTCGGCCACCGGGTATGAGGCGGTGGTGTCGTCCCCGAGCAGCAGATGGGTGCGACGCGAGACCGGTATCCCCCGCCGGTGCAGAGCGTCGGCGTACGCGGCGAGCTGCAGCAACGCCGGCACCTTCGCCCGGCGCGCCAGCTTGGTGTCGTACACCGCGTAACCGTCATTCTCTTTGACCAGGAAATCGGCGAACCCGACCAGCCGGCCGTCGAACAGGGCCCCCTGGTAGATCACCGGATGCCCCGCCGTCAGGGCGGCCACGGTGGCATCGGCGGCGGTTGCCAGAGCGTGGGCGGTCATCACGGGCCGCTCGACGGTGACCACCCCCGCGCCGAACCGGGCCTCGAACGCGGACAGATGCCGATGCTCGTGCACCTGGCCCAACTCCGCTGCCCGCGCGAGCACCGGATCGACGACCGGCTCCGGGGACTCGGCCACACCGAGGACCGCGTCCAGGGTGCGCATCACCGCGAACTCGCACTCCGCCGCCCGCACCAGATCACTCGCGCTGAACGCCACCGACCCGTCGAGGAGGAACATCGCTCTACCTCCGACTGCCGCAGCGCGTCACCATCGCTCGACTATGGCAGATGCCGCCGTCGCGGATCCCTCCAACGGCAGCATGAGATCGAATGAGGTAAGGGGCAATTGTCGTCTATCCCGCTCAACGTCACTGGGTGGATTCGGGTGGCGGGTAATCGCCGATCATCCCCGCCTCGATCGGGTTGTAGTGATACCCAGCCGCCCGCAGCTCTCCCCTCCGTTTCAGCAGCTTCGGCGGCAGGGCTCCGGCACCGTGGGGCTGTTCTGCGAATCGGTCGAGGACAGCCAGCTCTGCGGGGCGGTTACGGGCTGAACGAAACCGCTGGCACGCCGTCCAGTAGGGCGCCGGCGCGATAAACCCGATACCGGAGGTCTCGGCATCTACCCTTGCCAAGTTCTCGACGGAATCCATGTACCGGAAGAGGAACTGGATGGTCTGCTCGGATTCCCTGCCCTGTAGCGGGTGCTCCCAGCTTGGTTTGCCGTCGAGGTCGGAGCCCCGGTTCGGCGGTGTGGTGCCGTTGCCGGGAGTGTCGGAGTAGACGTACCCGGTGCCGTCGCGGACCACCGTGCCCCAGTACCGTCCGTCCCAGAAACGTTCCTTCTCACGACCGGTGGGATCGGTGTACCAGCCAGGCTGAGCTGCCGGTGCACGTGGGCCCTCGGGGGATGGCGGCTTCGTGGTGCTCGGTGCGACAAGAGGCCGGAACTCAGGGGCTTTGCGGGTGCGCGCGGAAAGATCGACACCCAGTTGCTCGGCGACTTTGTGTTGGGTCTTGAGCCAGGCGGTCACATCCTTCGGATAAATCTCGATCAGCCGGATACCGTGCTGTTGCGCCAAGCTCCGTTTGGTGTGGATCTTGGCGTCGTAGTCGGCGTTCCCGACAAGACCGAAGAACTCGATGAAGGCGTCACCGACTTGGAAGTCGGCCCGGTAATTGCTGTCTGGGTACCCGGGCTCTTTGGTGTGCACGATTCCGTACGAGGTAAGCCAATCATCGATGATCTTCTCGCCCAGCGAGTAACAGGCGTGACCATCGACGGCGATCGAGCGTATTCCGCGGGATGTGTGCTGGGTACCATCGGGGAGGACCCCTGCGGCGACGAGGGCATGAAGCCACGATCCGAACGCAGCCTTGACCTTGACGATGCTCGGACGTCGGGCACCGAGTTCCAAGGCAGCCGTGCGGGCGTTGTCGTCGAGACCAGCCAGCCCGAGGGGTTGATCGAAGATGTTCTGAGGCGGTACGGCTTCGAGGATGTTGGTCAACTCGACGATGTAGTCCACGATGTCGGCGTCGGAGTACGCATCGTCATTGAGATCGTTTTCGAAGAAGCACTCTTCACAGCACTTCCGGCAATACTTCAGGTTCGGTCGCCCGAGCCGTCGGTAAGGCCACCCCACCAGGCCATCCTCCCGGAATCGTGCCCCGCAGCGAAGGCAACTGCGCACTTGCGGCTCCGGTAGCTCGTCTTCCATCCCCGTCGAGCGAGCCCGGGCAATCGCAAAGTACATCAGGACGCCGTACCACTTGTACTCCGAACACACCGGATCTTCGGCAGCCCACTTTTCGATCGTGGCGGAGGGAATCACCGAGGTCAGAGCGTCCAAGACTTCCCAAGGGTAATACCAGGCATGCTCAGCGATGACACGGCGGACCACGTCGTCGTGTTCGCGGTTCCACCACTTAAGGATGTGTGGATTCTGTGCGTACTCCAGAGGAACCTGGAGCTGGAGCCCGGGATCGTCGAAAGACTCGTTCACAGTGGTGATCATGGCGTAGAGCTGAGACAAATAGCCCGAGTTGAGCTTGATTGCCTTTCCTGCAATACCGTATGCCCATATAAGTTCTCGACACGCTGCTCGTGCCGAGGGCCGCGGTTGTCGAGCTGTGCCCGACGATTCGATGACGACTTCACCGCGCGAGCTCAAGGAATTGGAGGTGTTCTTCGAAGAGGTCAAGAGACCGACCCCAACGCCCTCGGGTTTTGGGGCGTTGGACTACCGCCGCGGTCCGACCCCGCCACGGACTTACCTCGGTCCATACGACACGCGAATGATCCGCCCCAAGTCGAGGAGCTTGCTCGCACCGCAAAACTGCGGGGACGAGCCCATCCCCCGGCGATCCGGCACCAAATGCGCCGCCGGGCGGATGAGTACGGACGACGGCGGTGACACTCGCGACCAAGGTAAGCACCGACAGCACGGTCTGGATCCCCGGCACGGGTTGCGATCTCACCCCGTGGGGATGATTCGTGCACATGCGGATCGGCCTTGGCCGTGTGTCCCGCACCCCTCCTTGGAGGCACGAACCTGTTGAGACCTCGAAGGAACAATCCGCTGCAGAGCAGCGCCTGCGGTCCGCAGGCAGGTCCGTGCCTGTTCAGCCTGGCGCTTGCGCGCTGAGCCGCAAGTTAGGATTCGGAAAGTCTGTTTTGAGGTGAATGGAGTGTGGGCGTGTCTGAGTCGATCGCGAATCCGATCATCAACTCGCCCTATGTGCAGCCGGACCGCTACTTCGAGATCGGTCCGGGCGGCCCTACCGGCGAGATCAAGCCCGGTCGGCGCCCCAGCGAGTCCTACATCCCGATCGCGCCGACGAGGAAGGGCACGAAGGCCCCGGACAGCGTGCAGGACGAGTTCGACTTCGACCTGACCGGGGAACGGCGCGAGAAGAACCCGCTGATCAACGACCTGCGCCGCGAGGTCGGGCTGTGGCGGCAACGGGGCTACGGCCGGGTCACGCCCACAACACGGAAGCTGCTGCTGCACTGGGCCGACGAGTCACGTGAGAACCGAGTGCTGTTCTGCCAACGGGAGGCAGCCGAGACCGCGATCTTCCTGACCGAGGTGGCCGGACGCGACGGGTTCACCGACTGGCGTCCGCGGCTGGCCGAGCACAACTCCGAGCACAATTCCGGGCTCCCGCGGGTGGCGCTCAAGATGGCCACCGGCTCCGGCAAGACCGTGGTGATGGCGATGTTGATCGCCTGGCAGACGCTGAACAAGGTGCAAAGCCCCCGGGATGCGCGATTCTCGAACCGCTTCCTGGTGGTGACTCCGGGCATCACCATTCGCGACCGGCTCCGGGTGCTGTTCCCGGAGGACCCGGGCAACTACTACGACGAACGCGGCCTGATTCCCCCGGATTTGAAGGGCGGCCTGCAGCACGCCCGGATCGTGATCACCAACTACCACGCGTTCCTGCTCAAAGACGCCAAGGAGATCAAAGGGGTCGCCTCCAACACCCGCAAGATATTGACCGCCGGCAAGAAACAGGACCCGTTCAAGGAAACCCCTGCGGCGATGGTGTCGCGGGTGCTCCGCGACCTCGGCGGTGCGGGCAAGGGCCGGCAGGAGATCGTCGTGTTGAACGACGAGGCGCACCACTGCTACCAGGACAAGCCGCTCGAGTCGGCCGCAAAACTCTCCAAGGAGCAGCAGGAGGACGTCGAGCAGGCCCGGGTCTGGTTCCGCGGCTTGCAGGCCGTGGCCCGGCAGATGGGCGTGAAGACCGTCTACGACCTGTCCGCGACCCCCTTCTACCTGGCCGGGTCCGGCCATCAGGAGGGTTACATCTTCCCCTGGACGGTCAGCGACTTCTCCTTGATGGACGCGATCGAGTCCGGGATCGTCAAGATCCCCCGGACCCCGGTCGACGACGACGCCACCCACGAGCTGGTCACCTACCTGCGGCTGTGGGACTTCATCGGGGACCAGCTGCCCAAACGCAAGGCCGCCGCGACGGCTGGCACCGACGGATGGATCCCACCTCCCGAGCTCGAGGGAGCGCTGCGCAGCCTGTTCCGCAGCTACCGCCGTTCCTACGAGCATTGGCAGAACACACTCGCCCAGCACGGGGAACCACCCCCGGTGTTCATCGTGGTCTGCCCGAACACGGTGGTCTCCAAGCTGGTCTACGACTGGGTCGCCGGCACCGAGATCGAGCGTGAGGATGGGGTGACGGTCGGCCGGCCGGGCAACCTGGATCTGTTCAGCAATTACGAGGACGGTCGCGCGCTGGCGCGCCCACGCACCATCCTCGTGGACTCGGCGCAGCTCGAATCCGGAGAGACCCTGAAGGCCGACTTCAAGGCGGCAGCAGTCGCGGAGATCGACGCGTTCAAGGCGGAGCTGCGGCGCCGCAGCCCAGGCCTGGATGTCGACAAGGTCACCGACGAGGAGATCCTGCGCGAGGTAATGAACACCGTCGGGAAGAAGGGACGCCTCGGGGAAGGCGTCCGCTCCGTGATCAGCGTGGCGATGCTTACCGAAGGTTGGGACGCCAATACCGTCACCCACATCCTCGGCATCCGCGCCTTCCGCAGCCAACTGCTGTGCGAGCAGGTCGTCGGCCGAGGCCTGCGACGACGCTCGTACGCCGTCAACGAGCAGACCAACATGTTCGAGCCGGAGTACGCCTCGGTATACGGCATCCCCTTCGCCTTCCTCCCCTCGGACAAGGCACCCGCCGAGGTGTTGCCCCGACCGCCCGCGATCGAAGTGCGCGCCCTGGAGGGCAGAGAGCACCTGCGGATCACCTTCCCCAAACTCGACGGCTACCGCGTCGAGGTCCCCGACGAGCAGCTTCACTTCGATCCCGCCGACGTTCAGCCGTTCGTGATCGGCCCGAGCACGGTCCCGACCTGGGTCGAGACCGCCGGCATCGTCGGTGAAGCCGAACGCGTCACCTACCCCGATCCGGCCGGCTTCCGCCCGCAGGAGGTCGCGTTCGCTCTCGCCAAGCGCCTGCTCGACTCCCACTTCACCGCGAGCAAGGACGACCAGCGGCCCTGGTTGTTCCCCCAGTTGGTCCAGATCGCCCGGAGATGGCTGGAAGCCTGTCTGGAGGTGGCCGAGGGGTACAGCGTGGGCTACCTGCTCACCAACACCGAGCGGCAGGCCGAGGCTGTCGAGGCGATCTGGCATGCGATCACCGTCCAGGTCGGGGACCGAAGAGAACGCCTGCGCCCGATGCTACGGCGCTTCGATCCCGTCGGCTCCACCGGGGACGTCGCGTTCCTGACCCGCAAGGCGGTCGAGACCACCACCAAGTCCGAGGTCAGTCACGTCACGCTCGACGGCAAGGACGGCAACACCTGGGAGCAGATCCTGGCCCTGCAGTGCGAACTCAACCGTGATGTCGTGGCCTACGTGAAGAACGACCACCTCGGGTTCGCCATCCCCTACGTCCACAAGGGTCGCACCCACACTTATGTCCCCGACTTCCTGCTACGCCTGAGGCGTGTCGAGGGAGAAGACTTCGACCGCACCCTGATCGTGGAGGTCTCCGGAGGGCAGAAGAGCCCCGGTCCGACGACGGTCAAGGCGCGGACCGCCCGCGACAGCTGGTGCGTGGCGGTGAACAACCACGGCGGGTTCGGCCGGTGGGGCTACGTTGAAATCGTCTCGATGACCGGAGTGAAAGACGCTCTGGCGGAAGCCATCAAGAACTTGTATGCCGATGCCCCGATCATCGGCGATCCCGATCTGCTCGATTTCGATGAGGTGGCACGTGGCGCGTAAGAACAGCCCGAAGGGGCCGACCCCGGTCGAGTCCATCCAACACGGCGACAAGCGGACCAACATCCCCACCGCCGACGCACACGACTTCGTGGATCCGCAGATCGAGGCGGTGCGGCAGATCCGGTATCTGCGTGACGAGAGCCTCGACCCACAGCTGATTTGGCGCGGCAAATACGACGACTCGTCCGACTCCGCGGATGAGTTGATCACCGATGCGCCGCCGCTCTTCATCCAGGAGAAGATCGACCCCCGAGTGCTGGTGGAAAACCTTCGCCGCACCGCCCAGGCTCCCGAGGAGGAGCCGGAGTTCACGCTGTTCGACACCTTCGACGGGCTCGATGAACTCGACCTGGTCGACTTCTACCGGCACCAGGCGAACTGGTCGAACCGGATGATCCTTGGTGATTCTCAGCAGGTGATGGCCTCCCTCGCCGAGCGCGAACAGTTGCGCGGCAAGGTCCAGATGGTCTACATCGACCCGCCCTACGGCATCAAGTTCGGCTCGAACTGGCAGGTCTCCGCCCGCAAACGCGATGTCAAGGATGGCAAACTCGAGGACGCCGCCCGCGAGGCCGAACAGATCAAGGCATTCCGCGACACCTGGGAACTCGGCATCCACTCCTACCTGTCCTACCTCCGTGTCTGGCGCATGATGGCGTGCGCGGAGGCGCCGTTGCGGAAGGCCTGGGTGACGAATCCGGCGCGCAGCGAGTGCCCACCGAGCTGCTGGACGAGGTCGGGGTCGTAGCCCGCCTGTTCGGCGCGGCGGCGGATCGCGTGGTGCACCGCCGCCCCCGAGAGTGCCGTCTCGGAGAGGTTGCCGTTGCGGCGGATCGCGCGCAGCAGCGGCGAGGCAGGCACGGTGCGGGGTCGGGGGCCGCGGCACACGTGCGCCGCGAACGGCTCGGCGCCGCGGAGCAGCCGGATCACGGCGGGCCGCCCGCCGCTGTCGAACGCGGCGACCGCCTGCGCCCACCGCAGCCACGCGCACGGCGGGCAACTGGTGTGGCTGTGCGTGAAGGGCAGGGCGCGGACGGTGCCGCGGCCCTCCTGATCGGTCTTGGACTTCCGGAGCTTGATGTGCAGCCCGTCGAGCCGATGCAGGCTGACGTCCCCACACGTCAGGGCGACCAGTTCGCTGCGGCGGAACGCCCCGGCAAACCCCAACAGGAGGAGGGCGGTGTCGCGGCGTTCGACCACCTCGTCGGCCCAGCCCTGACAGTCCGCGCGGGCCGTGTCGACGATGGCAAGGATGTCGGCGGTGAGCAGCGGCGCCCGGGGGGCACGGGGCCGGTCCCCCGCGGTGGCGTAGCCGCGGCGGATCCCGGACATCGTCGCCCGCACGAGGTCGTCGCCGGTCGGACTCGGGTGCCCGGCGGTGCGGTGGTGGTGCGCGATCGCGGCGAGGCGGTGCGCCAGGGTGGCCGGGGCGTAGGCCCGCTGTCCCGCCTCGGTGACGGTGTCGGCGCAGGCGACGAGGTAGGCGGCGACGGTGACCGGATGCGCCGGCACCGCGGTGTGGCCTTCGCGCTGGCACCAGGTGGTGAAGGCCCGCCACGCCGAGGCGTAGGTGCGGCGGGTCCCGGCGGCCCGCGCCGACGCCACCGACGCCGCGATCCGGGCTGCGGTGCCCGGGGCGAGGTCCGGCAGCGCCGGCCCCGCCGGGGCCGCGGGCACCACGATCTGCCCCTCCCCCAGTGTTTCCGTCTCATCCTTCACGGGTGGGGACGGTACCGGACGGCGCCGACACCGTCCCGGCACCCGGAAACGCGCCCACCTGGGGGTTCGCGGGGATAGCTGCGTAAATGGCATTTTTCATGCCCCACAATGTTCAGCGGTCGAAGCGTTGGACGAGGGCCGCCTTCCTCTTCTGCCCCGACAGGATTCCATCACGTTCGGGTGACGGACGGTTCCGTACGAGCGAGTCGCTGTCGTGAGACCGGTCGACACCCACGAAACTCGATGTCGTGGCAGCGGTGAGTCTACCGACGCCAGCAGGTCTACCCCTACGACCGCGACACACCACTCGACCGGGAGCTACGGCATGTGACTGATCCATATCGAACTGTTCGCCACCCTCGACCTCGTTGGACAGGCACCCGCGGCCCCGACGAAGACCCGGAAGGATTCGACTTCGGCGGATGGCAGGCACCCCTTCTCGACGAGGTCACCGGCGAGCAGATCGGGGCCGCCTACGAAGGCACCGACGCCCTGTTGCTCAGCCGCTGGACCTACGACATCTTCGCTGCCTACTGGCCGAACCAGGGCGGCGGCGTGGACAACGCGATCGCTACCCTCTTCAACCGCGCCCCCACGTACGTGCGCACCAGCTCGTCGGGCACCTGGGCGGCGGTGGCGGACAACACCCGGACAGGTTGCGCCGCAACTGAACCGGCCCACCACCGCGGGCCGCGCCGTCGGCGGCGACCTCGAACATGCGCATCGCCCACCGCTGCGGCAATGCGCGCACCACCCGCCACCCCCGCCGCGTAACCGAGATCGACTGCTCGGACCGTCGGATTCATCGCCCACCTCCGGCCGCCGCCGAATCTCGCACGCTGTCCCGCACAGATCCCCACGTGAGTAGACAACACGCTCCTCGACGTGTCCGACCTGCGAGACGCAGAGCCAAGCCTTCGATCCACCCCCTTCAGTGTGCGCTCCGGGGTTCTCTCCTCCACCGGCCATGACCGCCCGCGCCCCGCCTGATCCACGCGCCGGCGGACCACGGAGCACGACTCCCGGGGGCGAGAAGCACGTAAGCTGGGCCGGTGATCCCCGGCCGGGCCTTCGTCGTGTTCCCTCTGCGAGCTAGGACTTCGGGCTGAACGCCGCCAACGGCTCGGACTCGGACCAGTCGTGGCCCCAATAGCTGTCGGCGGTGATCTCCTCGGCCGTGTAATAGGTTTCGTCGACGAGCATCCCCTCGGTGCCGAACTCGAGATCCCACCCGCCCGGCGCGCGAACGTAGAACGACACCATCTTGTCGTTCGTGTGCCGGCCCAGCGTCGAGGAGATGGAGAAGCCGAGCTTGCGCACACGGTCGAGCGCCTGCCCGACGGCGTCGAGGGTGTCGACCTCCGTCATCAGGTGCACGAGGCCGGGCTCCTCGGTCGGCGGCGCCGGGCACAGGGCCAGGCTGTGGTGGCGCTGGTTCACTCCGAGGAAGCGCACGCGCCGCGCCGGTCCGGGTGCCTGGAGGCGGATCGCGCCACGCGGCAGGAAACCGAGCACCTCGGTGTAGAACGCGTATGCCGCATCGAAATCGGTGGCGGGCAGTACGACATGGCCGAGCCCCTGTTCGCCGGTGACCCACCGGCCACCGTGCGGAGTCACCACCGGGCTGTGATCGAGCACCGGACCGAAGAACACCTCGACGCGGGTGCCGATCGGGTCGTCGAACGCGATGACCTGCTCGGCATCGCGGTAGTCGCACTCCTCCTGCGAGAGGACGTCGACGGTGATACCCGCCTTCTCCACGGTCTCCCGGACACGCTGGAGTGCGAACTGATCCCGCACCTCCCAGCCGACCGCGAGCGCCCTGTCCGATTCGCCGGGCAGGACGATAAGGCGTGCGCGCCGCTCGTCCACCCGCAGGTAGAGGCCGTCCGGCTCCGGGCCGGAGCCCACGGCCATGCCGAGTCCGTCGACGACGAGTTCGCGCCAGCGCGCGACGTCGGTGGTCTGGATCCGGAGGTATCCGAGTGCTCGAATGTCCGTCATTTCTCTTCCATCCTGAAAAGGTCGGCGGGGCAGGCTAGATCATCGAGCGGTGGACGCCCTGCGGCTCGCCGCCGAGCTGGGTCAGCGAAGACGCGTGGAAGATCGAGCCGGGGACGTGGATCGCGTGCGACAGGCCGACGTGCGCGTCGCGCCAGAAGCGCTGCATCGGGAACTTCAGGTGCATCGCGCCGCCGCCGGAGCGGGCGAAGATCTCGTCGACGGCGCGCACGGCCCGCCACGCGGCGGCGGTCTGGGTGCGGCGGCCGATCGCGCGCTCCTCGAACGTGACCTCCTGGCCCTTGTCCGTCTTGTCCCAGAAGCGGTCGACGGTCTCGAGGATCGCGGCGCGCGACGCGGCGATCTCGGCGGCCGCCTCACCGAGGGCGTAGAGGACGTACGGGTCCTCCTTGATCGGGATGCCGGTGACCGCGACGCGCTCCTTCTGGGCCGCGATGTAGCACGCGAGCGCGCCCTCGGCCATGCCGATGAGCGACGAGGTGATGCCCAGCGGGAAGATGCACGAGAACGGGAACTTGTAGAGGGTTTCGTCCCGGCCCGCGTGACGCCACCCGTTGCCGCCGAGGACGATGTCGGCGTCGAGGGTGCGGTAGGCAGGGATGAAGGCGTCCTCGACGATCAGGTCCTTCGAGCCGGTGCCGCGCAGGCCCACGACGTTCCAGCTGTCCTGGTCGATGTCGTAGTCCGAGCGCGGCAGCAGCACATGCAGGACCTGCGGCGGATTCAGCCGGTTGCCGTCCTTGTCGCCCACCGCGGCGCCGATCATGATCCAGCCGCAGTGGTCGGTGCCGGAGGAGAACGACCAGCGGCCGTTGAGGACGTAGCCGCCGTCGACCGGAACCGCGACGCCCATCGGGGCGTACGGGGAGGCCATCCACATGTCGGGATCCTCGCCCCAGATCTCGTCCTGCGCCTTGGGATCGAAGAACGTGAGCTCCCACGGATGCACGCCGACGATGCCGGCGACCCATCCGGTGGCGCCGTCCATCGCGCCGATCGCCATCGCGGTCTCGGCGAACTCCCGCGGGTGGACCTCGAGGCCGCCGTGCTCCTTCGGCTGCAGCATGCGGATGACACCGGCGTCGCGCAGCCGCTTGGCGTTGTTGTCCGTCAGGCGCATGAGCTTGTCGCCCTCGGCGCCCTCGGCGCGGATCTCGTCCGCGTACTGGATGATGTTGTCCAAAACCTGGCCCATGACTGTCAGCTCTCTCTCAAGACCCGGAGGTCTACTTCTGGGCGGCGAGACCGACGGCGATCTCGATCAGCTGGTCTTCCTGGCCACCGACGAGGTTGCGCCGGCCGGCCTCGATGAGGATCTCTGCACCGGAGACCCCGTACCGCTCGGCGTGGGCGGCGGCGTGCTTGAGGAAGCTCGAGTACACACCGGCGTAGCCCATCGTCAGCGACAGCCGGTCGAGGAGGCACTCGCCGTCCATGACCGGCCGGACGACGTCCTCGGCGGCATCGATGATCTTCAGGGTGTCGATACCCGTTCGGATACCGAGCTTCTCGGCCACGGCGACGAACGCCTCGACCGGGGTGTTGCCCGCACCGGCGCCGAACCGGCGGGTGGACCCGTCGATCTGCAGGGCCCCGGCCCGCACGGCGAGCACCGAATTGGCCACGCCGAGGCCCATGTTCTCGTGGCCGTGGAATCCGACCTGGGCGTCGTCGCCCAGCTCGGCGACCAGAGCCGCGACCCGGTCCGAGACCCCCTCGAGGACGAGGGCGCCGGCCGAGTCGACGACGTACACGCACTGGCAGCCGGCGTCGGCCATGATGCGGGCCTGCTTCGCGAGCACCTCGGGCGGCTGACTGTGCGACATCATCAGGAATCCGACGGTCTCGAGGCCGAGTTCCCGGGCGAGACCGAAGTGCTGGGCGGAGATGTCGGCCTCGGTGCAGTGCGTGGCGATCCGGCAGATCGCGGCACCGTTGTCGGCGGCCTTACGGATGTCCGAGCGCACCCCGAGCCCCGGGAGCATCAGGAACGCGATCTTCGCCTGCCTCGCCGTCTCGACGGCGGCCTTGATGAGCTCCTGCTCCGGGGTGCGGCTGAAGCCGTAGTTGAACGACGAGCCGCCGAGGCCGTCGCCGTGGGTGACCTCGATGACGGGCACGCCGGCATCGTCGAGCGCACCGACGATGGAGCGCACGTCCTCGACGGTGAACTGGTGACGCTTGGCGTGGGAGCCGTCACGCAACGACGAGTCCGTGATCCGGATGTCGAGATCTGCGCTGTAGGGCATCGACTGTGTTCCTTCGAAAGTACGGTCTGCGGTGGGGGTCTACACGCGGGCGGCGAGCAGCTTGGCCGCGAAGCTCTCGCCCACCTTGGTGGCGGCCGCGGTCATGATGTCGAGATTGCCCGAGTACGGCGGCAGGAAGTCGCCGGCGCCCTCGACCTCGAGGAAGATCGCGACCCGGGCGCGCCCGCCGCTCATCGGAGTGGGATCGTCGAACTGCGGCTCGGCACGCAGCCGGTAACCGGGAACGTAGCTCTGCACGGTCGCGGCCACGTCGTGGATCGACGCGGCGATCGCGTCCCGGTCGGCATCCTCGGGGATCGAGCAGAACACGGTGTCGCGCATGAGCATCGGCGGTTCGGCGGGGTTGAGGATGATGATGGCCTTGCCCGTTCGGGCACCGCCGATCGTCTCGATGCCGCGGCTGGTGGTGATGGTGAACTCGTCGATGTTGGCGCGGGTTCCAGGACCGGCCGACGGCGAGGCGACGCTCGCGACGATCTCGGCGTACTCCACCTCGGTGACGCGGGAGACCGCGTGCACCATCGGGATCGTGGCCTGGCCGCCGCAGGTGATGAGGTTGACGTTCGGTGCGTCCTCGTGCTCCCCCATGTTCACGGCGGGCACGACGGCGGGTCCGAGGGCGGCCGGGGTGAGGTCGACGACCTGGATGCCGAGCTCGGCGTAGCGGGGCGCATTCACCCGGTGCACGTAGGCCGAGGTGGCCTCGAAGATCACGTCGGGGCGCTCGTCCTGGGCGAGCAGCCAGTCCACGCCCTCGTGGCTCGCGACCAGACCCTCGGCGGCCGCCCGGGTGAGCCCCTCGCTGGCGGGGTCGACGCCGATCATCCAGCGCGGCTCGATGACGTCCGAGCGCAGCAGTTTGTACATCAGGTCGGTGCCGATGTTGCCGGGCCCGACGATCGCGGCGGTAGCCTTGGTCACTGGTCTGTTCCTCACTTGAATTCGACTGAGACAGAGCCGATATCACTGAACTCGGCCCGGAAGGTGTCGCCCGGCCGGGCGTCGATCGCGCGGGTGCACGAGCCGGGCAGGATCACGTGCCCGGCCTCGAGCCGCACCCCGAAGCCGGCGACCTTGCGGGCCAGCCACGCCACGGCACGGGTCGGGTCGCCGAGCACGGCTGCCGCCTCGCCACGCGCGATCTCCTCGTCGCCCTGGTACAGCACCGCGGCGATACCGCCGATGTCGACCCGGTCCGGCGCGATGCGGCCGGCACCGAGGATCACGCCCGCCGAGGAGGCGTTGTCGGCGATCGTGTCGGCCAGGCCGATGCGCCAGTCCACGATGCGCGAGTCGATGAGTTCGATGCTCGGGACGATGTACTCGGTCGCCCGCAGCACGTCCGCCTCGGTGCAGTTCTCGCCGGGCAGGGTCTCGCCCAGGACGTAGCCGATCTCGACCTCGATGCGCGGGTAGCAGAACTGCGCAGTGTCGATGGGCTCGTCCTCGGAGTACACCATCGTCGAGAGCAGGTGTCCGTAGTCGGGCTCGTCCACGCCCATCATCTTCTGCATGACCTCGGACGACAGGCCGACCTTGTGGCCGTAGACGGTGGCGCCCGCCTCGAGCCGGCGGCGGATGTTGATCAGCTGGATCTCGTACGAATCCACCACGTCGATGTCGGGAAAGGTCTCCGTCAGCGGGGCGATCGCGACGCGGTCGCGCTCGGCGGCCCAGAGGAGATCGGCGGCGGCGAGTCGCCGGGAACCGTCGAGCATCGTGCACTCCTGGAACTGGTCGTTGATCCGCGCGTCGTCGCGCCGATCGGCTGTCTCGAAGGTGGCATATGCGCAGGTGGGACGGCGGACGCCCTCCCGCTCAGCGGGATCGTGGACTAGCTGCGGTCGTCGTCGCGCAGCAGGAACGCGAGCACGGCCGACAGCCACGCGTCGCGGGCTTCGATCATCGTCCAGTGCCCGCACTTAGGGAACGTGTGCAGCTCGCAGTTCGGGATGTCGCGCATGGGCAGCATCGCCATGTCCACGGGGCTGACCCGGTCGTCGCGGCCCCACGTCAGCAGGGTCGGCGCGGTGATCTTGTGCAGCTGTGCCCAGTACGGGGTGACGTTCGACGCGGCCGCTGCGGCGGCACCGGCGGCGAACGCCTTCGAGCTGTACATCCGGCGGGCGATCTCGAGGGTCTTCGGTTCGGTGGCGAGCGCCCAGCGTTCCTCGATGAGCTGGTCGGTGACCACGGCGGGGTCGTAGACCATGGACTGCAGCCAGCGGACGAGGCCCTCGCGGGTGGGATTGTCGGTGAACTCCATGAGCAGCTTGATGCCCTCGCCTGGTCCGGGCGCGAAGACGTTCTTGCCCATCCCGCCGATCGTGACGAGCTTGCGCACGCGGTGCGGCTCGTCGATGGCGACCTTGGCGGCGACGATCCCGCCCATCGAGTTGCCGACCATGTCCACGGCACCGAGACCGAGCCCGTCGAGGAAGGTGCCGACGGCCCCCTGCGCCATCGCCATCGGGTGACCGTCACCGGGATCGCTGACGCCGAAACCGGGAAACTCGAGCACCAGGCAGCGGAAGTGCTGCGCGAAGTCGGCGAGCACGCCGCGGTAGTTGCGCCACCCCGTCACCCCGGGTCCGGAGCCGTGCAGCAGGAGCAGCGGCGGCCCGTCGCCGGCGTCGTGGTAGCGCAGCACACCCTGATCGGTGGGAAGTTCCTTCAGGGTCCCCTCGTAGCTCACTTCGGTCATCGTCGTCCCTGTTCGTCGCCGTGGTGCCGGGCACACCGCCCATTCGAACCGCAGGCTGCCAGCCCTGGTCGACGACGGCCATACACCATCCCGTTCAGCGAGATCACCGCTCCGGTGACCGGGCCGCCGCCGGCCGCGTCCGCTCAGCGGGACGCCGGTTCGGACCTCCCCGACCCTGCCCTAGCGTCGAGCCCATCGACCACGGCGTGCTCACGCCGATCCGTCCCACGACCCGGAGGTGGACTCATGCCCCTCGAGACGACGACCCTCGCACCGACGACAGCCGACGCGCCCAGCCCGGAGGACATGCGCCGGGTGATGGGGCAGTTCGCCACCGGAGTCACGGTGGTGACGGGACTGGACGACGAGGGCCCGGTGGGGTTCGCGTGCCAGTCGTTCGCCTCGGTGTCGCTCGAGCCGCCGCTGATCCTGTTCTGCGCCGACCACCGCGGCCGTGCCTGGCCCCGGATCCGGGCGACGGGGCGGTTCTGCGTCAACGTGCTCCGCGAGGACCAGTCCGACCTGTGCGCCCGGTTCGGCTCGAGCCGGGGACGCAAGTACGAGGATCTCGCGTGGGAGGTGTCCCGCTGGGGGACGCCGGCGCTGCCGGACGTGCTGATGCGCGTGCACGCGCAGGTGCACGACGTCCACGTCGCCGGCGACCACGACGTGATCATCGGCCGGGTGCTCGAGCTAGACACCGTGTGCGAGGAGCGGCCGATGGTGTTCTTCCGGGGCCGGTTCGGGATCGGCCACCCGACCCCGGTGGTCTGACCGGGCCCGTCGCCGGGCACAGACACCACCGTCGCCGATACCGTCTCCGTCCCGGCATCGGCACGACGACAATCGGAGGATGGATCCCCGGGCGCACGTACGACGTTTCGACCACATCGGCATCACCGTCTCGGACCTCGACTCGGTGACGGCGTTCTTCGTCGGACTGGGTCTCGAGGTCGAGGGCACCGGCTCCGTGGAGGGCGAGTTCGTCGAGACCGTCTGCGGCATCCCCGGCGCGCACTGTGAGATCGTCATGCTGCGGCCGCCCGACGGAGGGACCCGGCTGGAACTCGCGACCTTCGTCACGCCCGACCACGCGCCCGGATCGCCCACGGCGATGGCCAACGAGCTCGGGCTGCGCAACGTGTCCTTCGAGGTCGGCGACCTCGAGGCGGCCGTCGACGCGGTGGCTGCGAAGGGGTACGGGCTCGTCGGCGGCATCGGCGAGTACGAGAACAGCGTGCGGATGGCCTACGTGCGTGGACCCGAAGGAATCATCGTGTCGCTGTTCGAGCAGATCGGCTGATGCGCGTGCGCCGTTGCCCATGTGTCGATGCGTCCCCGTGGACACGACGGAGTTCCGAGAACGTCCTTCTGCAGCAACCCCTTGCGGGGATCGACGACGGTCACCATCGGCCGACGAAGTAGGCGCCGGCTGTCGCCGCATTCGGCCGCGTGGGTGAGGACAATTGCTTGCGCCCAGAGCCTTCCCGTGCCATCCTCGACAACCATGACTACAGGAAAGGCGGCCACCGCCACCATCCGGTGAGCGCCGTGCCGATCTCGTCAGCGGTTCCGCACCGCACCCTGTCCACCGGACTCACCGACCCTCACCTCCTTGCCGCCGCCGTGTCCGCCCGGCGTGACCATTGGCTCGCGCAAGGACTGTGTACGAGACCTTCCGACCGGCCCGCCGCGGAATCCGCCGTCGCAGAGCTCTACCGGCGAGCGGGATTCGAGGAACCGGAGTTCGTCTGGGCACCCTCTCCCCCAGCGGCCCTGCAGTCGATTGCCGACGAAGGCCTCTCGGTCCCCCCGCTGCGCTTCGGAGAACCGGCACACCCTTCGGCGGGGATCGCCGCACTCTGGTCCGCGTCCCGTGACCGGATGGACGCGCGCACACCTCGGCGGCAGGATCCGCTTCTTCGTGCGGCCGTATGGGATTCGTTGCGGACCTCTCTGTTCGTCGGTGTCGCGACGGCGATATGCACACTGTGTCCGCGCTCGACTCCCGGTGTCACCTGGTACGGGCAACAGGAGGCACATCGGGTCGCGTACTACGACACGCTCCGACGCTACGGTCTCGCGGACTTCGAGTCGCGCGACGACGACCTTCTCGATCTTCAGGCCACCCTGGTCTGCGCCACGGGATGGTGGTGGGCCTTCGACGGTGTCTGTGTCATGGCCGAACGGCCCACCGCACTGCACACCGAACGCACACCCGAGGGCGTCCACAACGAACGCCGATTACACCACCCCGACCGTCCGGCACTCGAATTCTCGGACGGCAGTCATGTTTTCGTGCAACACGGCACGATCGTTCCCTATTGGGTCGTCCTGGATCCCACCGTCGAACGCATCAACGACGAGCGCAATGTCGAGGTTCGCCGATGCGCTGTCGAACGCATCGGCTGGGACAGGTACATCGACACGGCCGCGCTGGCACTCGTGGACCGTGCAGACGATCCGGGAAACCCGGGATGCACGCTCGGACTGTATGCATCCCCGACCGGTTGGGGTCGGCCCGGACGGATCCTGCTCGTCGTCAACGGTTCCGTCGAACGCGACGGGCAACGGCGCCGCTACGGCCTGCACGTCCCCGATTGGGTTCCCTCCGCACTGGACGCCGCGGGCTGGACCTACGGCATCAGCGGTACCGACTATGCCCAGCTCGTTCGCCGAACCTGAACTGCACCGAGGTGATCCCATGCATTCCGAACTCACACTGTCCGACCTCACGGCCCTCAGCGGTCTGGACGTCCTCGACCACCTGGACCGGGAGGTCACCGTCCCGGTGACCGGCGGCATCCAAGCCCAAGGCGATCTGATCGTCCTCCCCTACCCGGTGGTCGGTGCCGCCGTCGAACGCACACCGTGGGCGCGCTCCATCCGGGTGCCACCGTCGGGAGTGGAGTTGTTGCGGAGCGCCGCCGGCGGCAACCCCCACTCCCTCGTCGCCGACGAGGGCACTTGCAGGTGGACGAACTCCGTCCGGGACACCATGGGTCTCGCTCTGGGCATCGTCGAGACGACCGGGACCGCGTATCTCCTTCATCCCGAACACGGGGCGACGGGCATCGCTCCGGGTTGTTACGTGATCCGTCGGCAACGCGAGCACGGCGCAGGACGGCACGGGTCGGCGCGACTGGTCGCCGATTGACCTGAACACGTCGTCGAATCGACGTCGCCGACCAGACGCGTCGCCGCTCCGCGCAGCCCTGAGGTGTGGCGGGCTCGCGGCGGTAGTCTCGGTGATCGTGATGGTGACCGGGAGCGTGGTCGCCGAGGCCGGCTGGAGCGAGTGCGTGCGCGCCGACACGCAGTGTCTGCCGGGCTTCGGCCCACTGGTGGCCGCATGGGCGGCGGCAGGAGTGTTCGTGCTGGTATGGCTGGCCGCGGCATCGGCGGCCACCGTCGACGTCGTCGGCTCCCGGCCCGGCCTGCCCCGGGCGGCACTGTGGGTGCTGGTGGTGTGGACGGTGCCGGTGGTCGGTGTGCTCGCCTGGTATCGCCGCCGGCGCACCGGCGACGCCGTCCGCACGTGCGGTGGCCCACCACCGATTTGACGTCGACTTCCCGAACTCCGGTCCTCGGCGAAGCATCCGATACGGAAGTCGATATCGCCGGGGGTCGTTACCCTCGCCTGGAACGGGAGGTGAGCGGTGGACCAGTCGGTTCCGTGGGTGCAGGTGCTGGTGCAGATGGTGCACGGCCCCGATGTGCCGGTGCGCGGGATCATCTCCAGCGCCGACGGAGGCCTGAGGTCCCGCGATGAGGTCGGTTGGACCGCGTTCTCCGGTGCGCTGCCGCCGACGTTCACCGGCGGCGGGATCGAGGCCACCGAGTTGCGGGTGTGGCGCGACGGGATGCGGGTGCGCATCGAACACCTCGACGGTCGCCCGCTGCTGTTGTGCGACGCGGTCACCTGCTGGCGGTTCCGTATGGGCCGGGAACTGCCGCGGGTCGCGCCCGCGGCGACGCTGCGGTTCGTCGGCAACGGCACCGGTCTGCTCGCACGCCGTCCCGCCGAGGACTGGGTCGGTGACGACTACACCCGCCCGACCGGTCCGCTCACCGCGACCACGTACCTGTCGCGGCCGGCGTGGCAGTTCGAACTTGCCCCACCGCCGCAAAGCAGGTCTCCGCGTACGGCGCATCCGATGCGCATGGTCGTCGATCAACAGACCGGACTGGTGCTCGAGCAGCGCATCGACGCTGTCGGGTCGGCCGAGCGCTGGTCACAGTTCTTCATCGGGGAGGTGTTCGACGAGGCGTTGTTCACCTGGGACGGGCCGGCCGAGTCCGTCGCCGCGGAAGCCCGCCGGCAGCGAGCTGCGGACCGGGCGCTGCGGGCCGAGCGGCGTCGGTGGTTCGACACCCACGTCACCGCCGAGCCCCTGCATGCGGCGGTAACCGCGGATCTGGACCTGCAATACCTCCACACCTTCGATTCCGGCACCGGTGCGTTCGAAGCGCGCCTCGGCCGCCGAGGGATCACCGCCTCGCTCGCCCGCCGCCCCCGATCGACCGAAGTGTGGGAGCTGCAGTGGGCGGGCCCGGTCCACCGCTGGTCGACATCCCGCTTCGACTGAGCTCTGGCCGTCCACGATGTCGAACTGACCGCCGAAGGACTCGCCGAGCTGCAGGCCCGCCTACACCCGGGTGAGCAGACGGTGCCCACCGGCGAGCCCTGACTCCGAACCCGGCAGGGCATCTGAGTGGTGCCCTCACAGCCTGCCGACTACTGAAGGTCACAACCTGGGGATTTCGACCAGATCATGACAATCCCCGCATAATGCCGAAAAGTCCCGGATCGTCTCTTGATTCAGAAGTGCCAGCCCAACATCGCGGGGCGGGCGACGTCGAACGCGCAGTCCAGGTCGGCGATATCACCGGCGCTGCGCGCCTCCACCCGGCCGGCTGCAGCAAACGTGCGGGCCTTGTGCGCGCCGAGATACAACGCGGACAGCGCGTCCAGGTCCAGCGTGATCACCGGCGCCGCGTCGGTGCGGACGCACCGGGCCCGGCCGTTACGGACCGTCAACGCGAAAGTGCCCCCGGCACTGCGGAACGGATCCCGGACCGCCAGCACGGTCTCCAGATCGGCGGCATAATCGCGGGCGGTCAACGCGGCCGGCACGTCCATGATCCGCAGCCACAACTCGTCCACCCGGGAGGTCGTACGCGGCAGACGGTAGTCGGTCAACAGCAGACGCAGCGGGTCGTCGGGATGCTGGACGACCTCGATGCGGTGGGTCAGGTCCAGTCCGCACAGCGTGCGCCACAGCGCGGCGTGTGCGTCGTCGGTGATCGCGACCAACTCCTCGACCACCGCGACCGGCTCGTCGTCGGACCCCTTACGGCGGAAGGTGGCGTACCCGTCGGGATGAACCAGGAAGAACAGCGCCGAGGCGCCGTCCCGGCGCTCCTCGGGATCGGCAAAGGTGTAATCCCACTCAGCTTTCGGACGCGCCTGCGCACCCGGCGTGCGCAGCCGCCACCGGTCGTAGAGTTCCGGCAACCGGCCGGCCGCCGTCGCAGCGTCGGCGAGGGCCACCCCGCCCGGATCGGGAGCGTCCTCGCGGAATCGAGCGAAGCGCCGATCGACGGTGACCTCGGTGGCGACGGTGGCCGGCCCGTATCCGAAACGTCCGTAGATACCGGCGTCACTGGCGGTCAGGGCAGCGAGCGGCGCCCCGGTCGCCTCCATCCGCCGGTGCAGTTCGGTGAACATCGCCCGCAGCACGCCGCGACGACGGTGCGTCGGGGCCACCGAAACCCAGCTGACACCGCAGGCCGGGACCTGGTGCCCGCCGGGCACGGTGATCTCCATGTCCAGATACAGTGCCTGGCCGATCGGCACCTCCCGCTCGGTTGCCATCACAATGTTCTCCGTGCGGAACATCGGACGAAGCAGCGTCCGCTCGGCATCGATGGGGTGATAGCCGAAGCCCACCGAGTCGAGCAGCTCCAGGGCCGGCCAGTCGTCGTCGGTGGCGGTACGGATGGTGAGGGCGTCGTGCACGGTCATGTCCGAGAGACTGACACAACCGGCTCCCCGAACGCGAGTGATTTGTCCGGTTCGGGCTCGGTGCGGATACAGTCGGGTTTCCTCGGCGACGGACGCGGCGATGCGCGCTCACGGCGGTTCCCCGTTCGTGGCCGGGAGCGTCATGTCGACGATCCGGTCGGCGATCGCATCCACCACGGCGCCGTCGTGGCTGATCATCAGCAGGGATATGCATTGTGTTCGTACGAGATCGGACAAGATGTCGAGCACCCGCTGTCGGGATGCGGGGTCGAGTCCCGTGGTGACTTCGTCGCAGATGAGCAGCGACGGCTCGACCGCCAGGACACGGGCGAGGGCGGCGCGCTGGGCCTCGCCGCCGGAAAGGGCGGAGGGATGCTGTCGGGTGATCCGTTCGGCCAGACCCACTTGGTCGAGCGCGCGGCGGGCCGCCGCGGCCGCTTCCGGGCCGGTGGCACCGCGCAGGCGTGTCGGACCGCGCAGGATCTGATCCCACACGCTGCGGTACGGGTCGAAGGCCGCCTTGGCCTCCTGGAAGACGTACCCGATCGCCGCCGCTTGGTGCCGGGTCCGTCGCCGTACCGATGCGGCCAACGGGTGGCCGTCGAGAAGAACCCGCCCGGCCGTGGGTGGGTGCAAGCCCGCGACGACCCGAGCCGCGGTGGTCTTGCCGCAACCCGAGGGGCCGTGAAGTGCCAGACATTCGCCCGGCTGCAACGAGAGCGAGTAACGCTGCAGAACTTCGGTGTTGCGGTACCCCGCCGAGACGGTGTCCAGGATCAACCGGGCGTCGGCCCGGGTCGGGCGGCAATCAGCGCTGTCGGCGCGTGTCTGCGGGATCCGCGGGGCGGCGACCGGCAGGATCGCGGCGTCACCGGTCTCGAGCACCCGGCCGCCGCCCATGACGATCACACGCTGGGCGACCGCGCGGACCGCGTCCAGGTCGTGGGTGACGAGCACGATCGTCAGGCCCTGCCGGGCAAGTCGGGTGATCTCGTCGAGGACCGCCGTGCGACGAGCCGGGTCCTGCCCGGTAGTGGGTTCGTCGAGGATCAGGCATGTCGGGTCGGTCAGCAGAGCCTGGGCGATGACCAGTCGTTGTTGCTGTCCGCCCGACAGTTGATGCGGGTAACGGCGCAGCATGCCCGGATCATCGGCGAATCCTGCACGTTCGAGTGCGTCGGCCACGGTCACCGGATGCCCGTGCCGTCGGCCGGCACGAGCGATGTCGTCGAGCACGGTACCGATCCGCAGGGCCGGGTTCAGCGCCGAGGAGGGGTGCTGGGGCACATACCCGAACCGTGCCCCGCCCGTGTCCAGGGCGGTCGTGGTCACTTCGACCCCAGGGCGGCGCTCGCCCATCAAGGCCAGCGCGGTAGTGGTCTTGCCGCTCCCGGAGGCCCCGACGAGCGCGGTGACCACCCCGGCGGGAATGTCCAGGTCGACGCCTTCGACCAGGAGCCGATCCCGTGTCCGTGCGGTCAGACCGCGCACTCGGATGGTGCCGCTGGGCACAGCGGCGGCCGGGGCCGCCGGGATTACCTCGGTCATCGCCACTTCCTCGTCGACACCTCGCGTGTTACCGCGCGAGCGCCGGAGTCGAACAGCAGATTCACACCCATCGCCAAGGCGATGATCAGGGCCGCGGGCAGGACGACACCCCACGGGACCAGGGCGAGGCCCGCGCGGTTGCGGTCGATCATCACGGCCCAGTCGGTGCCGGCGGAGTCCGCGCTCACCCCCAGGAAGCTGGCCGAGGCAACCAGGTAGATCGCCCCGACGAACCGCAGTCCTGCGTCTGCCGCGAGGACCGGGAGCAGCGATCGTCCCAGATAGCCGAGGTGCCGGCGCCACCAGGTTTCGTGTTGCAGCAGCAGCGCCTCCATGGCCGGGGTGTGCGCGGCGTGCAGCGCCGATGCCCGCACCAGACGCGCCGCATCCGGGAACAGCAGCACCGCCACGGTGACTGTCAGAACGACCAGGTCGGCGTCGGTGAGCGCAACGGCCAGCAGCAGCACCATGATCGACGGCAGCGACAGCAGCAGGTCCAGGGGGCGCATCAGCATCTCGTCGACGATCCGTACCCGAGCGGTCGCGGCAGCTGCCCCCCACGGCACGGCGAGCAGGTAGGTCAGGGCCACGGATGCCGCGGCCACCAGCACCAGCGAGCGCCCCCCGAGCAGGACCTGCGTGAGCAGGTCGCGCCCCTCGGAGTCGGTTCCCACGAGCCACTGGTCCCCGTAGGTGAACGCCGGGCCACGGGCACCGGGTTCGGTGAACAGGGGCCCCAGCAGCGCGACCGCGAGCGGGACCGCGGTCAGGGCAGCCCCGATGCGCACCCGGGACCGCCCACCCGCACGCTCGAGAAGCGTGGAGCCGGTCACGATGCCAGTCCGGCCGTGGGGTTGAGCTGGAACGCCGCGATGTCCGCGACCGTGTTCACCGCCACCGTGATCACCGCGAACACCGTCACCAATCCCATCAACAGCGGAATGTCGCGGCTGCTGACCGCGCTGACCAGCAACTGCCCGAGACCGCCGAGCGCGAACACCGCCTCGACGACCACGACCCCGCCGAGCAGCCAATCGGCGACCCGCGCGAGATGCTGTGCCGCCGGGGTGAGCGAGCCCGGCAGGGCATGCCGCCAGATCACCCGGCGCACGGGCACACCGAGGCGACGGGTGTGCCGGATGTATTCGGTGTCGAGGATGGTGATCAGCGACGAGCGCACCAACCGCGACAGCGAGCACACCGGGCGGATCACCAGCACCAGTACGGGCAGCACCCACAGCTCCGGTTGCATCAGCAACGGACCGCCGGCGCCGACCGCGGTGGGCGCGAACCATCCCAGCCCGACCGCGAACACTGCCACCAGCACGATCGCCAACGCGAATTCCGGTGCCGCGTAGAACGCTACGGTCAGGGCGGTGACGGCCCGGTCGATCCGGTGGCCGCGGCGCACCGCGGCGACCACTCCGAGGAACAGTGCCAGCGGGACGAGCACCACGAACGCCAGGGCGGCGAGGGTCAGCGTCGGCGCCAGCGCCGAGCCCAGCATCGCGGTGACCGGGCGACCGGATACCACGGAGGTGCCCAGGTCGCCGCCGAGCAGACCGGTCAGCCAGTCCCCGAACTGCACGGACAGCGGCCGGTCCAGCCCGAGGAGCTCGCGTAGCTGCGCAATCCGCCTCGGATCTGCGTCATCGCCCGCGATCACCACCGCAGCGTCCCCCGGCAGCGCGGCGGCGATCGAGAAGACGACGACGAGTACGCCCAGCACCTGGGCCAGTCCCACCGTGAGGCGGGTACCGGCGTAGCGGGCGAGCATCACGAAAGCCAGGCCCTGTCGAAGCGGGCGTACCCGAGGGTGTTGCTGGGCGCGTTCTCGGCCATCCCCGCCAGGTGCGGCGCCATCCCGTGCAGGCCGTCGGAGAAGCCCCACACCAGCAGACCTCCCTCGCTGTGGAGCTGCGACTGCATCTGCTGATATGCGCGGGCCCGGATGTTCTCGTCGGTGGTTTCGCTGGCGGTGGCGAACAATGCGTCGAACTCGGGGCGGCGCCACTGGGTATAGTTCTTCGCCGAGGTCGACAGCATCCGCTGCGCGAAGTGGGTTTCGATGGGCATGGCCCCGGAACGGAAACTCGACAACACACCCTCGTCGAGGGTGCGCGTCCAATAGGTCGATCCCTCCGTCACCTTGACGTCGATGCGCAGTCCGGCGCGACCGGCCTGTTCGGCGAGGACGTTCGCGGCCTCGACGAATCCATTGGTGGCACCGGTGGTCTGCAGTTCGATGGTGGTGTTCCGGGCGCCGGCCTTGCGGATCAGGGCCTCGGCCTCGTCCAGATCCAGGGTGCGCTGCGGCAGGTCGGCGGCGTAGTACTTGGCGTCCTTGCCGAACAGGTCGTTGCCGACCACACCGGTGCTGCCCAGCACGGTGGTGACCAGCTCGTCGCGGTCGACGAGGGCGAACATCGCCCGCCGCAGATCCACATTGTCGAAGGGGGGCCGGTCCACCTTCATCGCGAACGCCGACATCGCGCTGCGCGGGGACCGCAAGATCTGCATCCGGGCATCGGTTTCGTAGGTGCGCGCCGAGGTGACACCGAGGTCGTCGGCGTAGTCGACCTGCCCCCCGAGCAGGGCGTTGATCCGTGCGGTCTCGTCCGGAGCGGTGAGGATCTCGAGTTCGTCCACGTGAGGGGCGCCGTCCCAGTAGTCGGGGAATCGCGCGGTGACGAGCGAGCGACCCGGTTCGAACGAGACGAACGTGAACGGCCCGGAGCCGATCGGACGGCTGAAGTCGGTGGTGCCCTCCGGGATGATGTAGGCGCCGAACGCGGCCAGCACGTTCGCCAGTTCCCCGCACGGGCGGGCGCAGACGAATTCGATCATGTGGTCGTCGAGAGCTCGGGAGCGCGCGATGTCGATCACCTCGAGAGAGGCCCGCGGGCGCAGTGCGTTCGTCGGGTCCAGGATCCGCTGGTAGGAGTACAGCACGTCGGCGGCGCGCACCGGCCGGCCGTCGTGGAAGACCGCCGGGCGCAGCTCCACCGTCCAGGTGGTCGCGTCGGCGTTCGGATGCCAGGCGGTGGCGAGCCGCGGTACCGGACCGAGGTCGTCGCCGTATTCGACGAGCTTGTCGTAGAGCGCGTTCGCGCGGGCGACGTCGGCGTACAGGTTGGTCTTGTGCGGGTCCAACACCTCCTGTGCGCCGCCGCCGGCGAACACCGCTCGCAGTCGGCCGCCGTCCCGGGGCGCGGCGGTGGCCGCGGGGGCGGTCTCGCCGCTCGTGTTGCATGCGCCGAGCAGTACGGCGCCGGCGGCGGCACCGAGTCCGAGGAACGAGCGCCGGCTCAGGTGCGGAAGCGGTGGCAGGGGAATCGGATTCATCGGGGTATCTCCTCGGGCAGTGGATCGAGCGGGTCGGGGTGGAGCGTGGGGGTGAATCAGACGGCCTCGGCGATCACGTGCAGCCGGTCGCCGCAGAGAGCAGTGCCGCCGAGATCGGTTCCTCGTCCCGGCCAGCCGGTCTCGGTGCGGGGTCCGGGCGTGTCGAACAGTGCCCGCACCACGAATCCGGCGCGCTGCAGGTGGCCGGTCAGCTCCAGCGGAAACAGCAGCCGCCACGCCGAGGTTTGGACGAGGGGCTCGGTGCACTCGGGGATCTGCCACTGCCGGCGGCGGCGTAGCAGCTGTGCGGCGTGGTCGATCCACAGGGTGGTCTCCGCCCGCCAGGTGTGACCGTGCCAGGAGAAGGCCGAGTGGGTGGGGCCGTCGAGGAGTTCGGGGTTGCCGAGGAAGAAGGCGCCGTTGCGCATTTCGGCGATCAGCAACCCACCGGGACGTAGGTGCCTGCGGCAGCAGCGCAGGCACGATTCCAGCTCGGCGTCGGTGTGGCAGTACAGCAGGGCACTGTCGAGGCAGACGATGGCGTCGACGCTCGCGTCGACCTCGAAGGTGCGCAGGTCGCCGACCGCGGCTCTCACGCCGGGATACTGTTGTTGCGCGTATCGCACCATCGCCGGGGATTGGTCGATGCCCAGGCAACGGTATCCCCGCCGGGCCAGGTATCCCAGGTCGCGGCCGGTGCCGCAGCCCAGGTCCAGCAACGTCGCCGGGTGTGTCCGCGGCGCCGCGTCGTCGGAGGTCAGGTAGGTCGCGAGAATGTCGTCGACGAACCGGGCGGCACTGTGGTCGGGGTCGGGGAATCGTGCCTCGTACAGAGCGGGGTTGTCCGTCAACAGGTTCCGAGCCCCTGCAGCCGTGGTCATGTCCGCGCTCCGGCCTGGTCGGCGAGCAGGCCGCGGCGGTGCAACAGCCAGATCCCGGTGGCCGAACCCCACGCAAGGGCGACGCACACCAGCGCACCGGGCCACCCGTTGCCCAGGTCGAGGCCGTACCCGATCAACGCATTGCCGGCGGCGGCGGCCACCCCGGAGACCAGGTAGAACATCCCGAACAGAGTTCCGGAGATGTTCGACGCCCCGTATGCCGGGATCAGTTCCATCACGAACGGCTGCGCGATCAGGATGCCCGCTTCGAGAATCAGGGCGGAAAGCAACAACGGCGCCAGCGTCAGCGCGATCCGTCCCGCGCCGTGGGAGGGTTCGCCCCACAGGACCGGCAGTGCCACCACGAACGCGGCGCCCATCAACATCAGCCCCGCCGTGATGGCCGTGCCCCGGCTGGTGTGGCGATCGAACCATCGGGTCAGCCGCACCTGGGCGAGCAGACCGAAGACGGTGGTGGACAGGAACAGCACCGCCACTGCCCCACTCCAGTCGGTGATCCGCCCGGCCAGCACCGGATACACCAGGTACATCTGCGTCTGCAGGGCGAACATCCCGAGCATGGTCACGGTGAACAGCACGAACCGGCGGTCGGCCAGCACCGCACCCCAGCCGCGGAGCACCGTCGTCTCGGCGCGGTCCACCGGGTGGGAGGGCAGAAACCGCAACTGCGCCAGGGTGAGGGCGGCGAAGACGGCCGCCGCGGCGACGGCGACGGTACGGAAGTCCACCGTCAGCAGCGCGCTGCCGATCAGCGGTCCGGACAGTGCCCCCGCCTGTGCGAAGACGTTGAAGACCGCGAATGCCTCCGCCCGGCGCCGGGGTTCGGCGACCGCGATGTAGGAGCGCACGGCCGGATTGAACAGAGCCCCAGCCAATCCCGACAGAACTGAGGCGAGAAGCAGCAGCGGCACGCTGGTGCCCACAGCGAACACTGCGAAGCCCACCGACCGCAGGGCACAGCCGGCGATGATGACCCGATGGGGTCCGAGCCGGTCGGCAGCGGTGCCCCCGATCAGGAACAAGCCCTGCTGGCTGAGGGTACGCACCCCGAGGACCAGGCCGGTGATCGTCAGGGACAGACCCAGGTTCCCGGTCAGATGCATGGACAGGTACGGCACCAGCATGTAGAAACCGGTGTTGACGCCGTACTGGTTGAGCACCAGCAGTTGTACCGAGCGGGGGAAGCTGCGCAGCAGAGCGAATGTCCCTGCCGGGGAGTCGTTGGCGGTCATCGCGTTTCCTCGTTGTCGGGTCGGTACACGCCGAGTCCGGGCAGGCCGCTCGGGCGCAGCTTTCCGTCTTCACCCCCGAGGCCGGCCCACGGGTCTCGGGCGAGCAGCAGGTGCCCGTCCAGGTCGCACCATCGGGCCAGGGACGCCAGCTGCGCCGCGGGGGCGATACCCAGCGAGCTGCACACCAGGCAGCCGAGCATCACCTCCATTCCGCGCGCGCCGGCCGCCGCGGCCAGTGCGTGGGCGCGGTAGATGCCGCCGCACTTGGCGAGTTTGATGTTCACCACGTCCGCGAGGCCGGTCAGCTCGTCCAGGTCCGCCAGGCCGTGGACGGCCTCGTCCGCGACGAGCGGAAGATCGGTGCGGCTGCGCAGCTCCCGCATTCCGTCGCGGTCGTGCACCGGCAGCGGTTGTTCGAGCGCGACGATCGGCAGACCACCGCTGTCGGCGAGCACCGACAGGGCGGTGGCCGCGGTCCACGCTTCGTTCGGGTCGACGATCAGATCCACGCCTGGAGCGGCAGCGGCGATGGCGGCCAGCCGCCGTACCGATTCGGTCGGGTCGGCGTCGGTCTTGACCTTCAGCAGAGCGAACCCACACCCGGACAACTCGGCGGCCTCGGCGGCCATGTCCTGGGGCGCACCGATTCCGAGGGTGCGGGAGATCGGGATCTCGGCGGGCAGCGGCAACCCGAGGTGCGCAGCGACCGTCTGCCTGTTCACACGTGCCCGGTAGTCGGCGACGGCGGACCACACGGCGCCGGCAACCGCCGGGTGCACCTGTGCCGGAATCGTTTCGGGGATCCCTCGGGCACCGCAGTACGCCGCGACTGCCCGCAGCTGGGTCTCGATGTGGTGCACGTCCAGGCCCGCGAACACGGAGGTGACGACCTCGCCGCGGCCGCACGATCCCGTTTCGGGATCGGTCACGGTGACCGTGACCGCCTGGCGGGACGACATCACCGCCCGGCTGATCCGGAACGGCCGGGCCAGGGCGAGGGTGCTCACCGACCAGGTCAGGCTCATCGCGCCGTCTCCATCCGGTCCCTCGCCGACGGGTGCGGGGCCCGCACGGATTCGCACCGCGTCCAGCACTCCGCCGGGTCACCGCACTCGGCGATCTCGTGCGGATGTGTTCGCGGCGGAGCGAGCAGGCCGTGCCGAGCGCACCAGTCGTCGTCGAAGATGGTGCGCAGGTAGCGGTCGGGGCCGTCCGGAAAGACGGTGACCACCGGGCCCGGCCAGCGGGTGGCCGCCCACCCGGCCACCGTGGCCACCGCACCCGTCGACCAGCCGCCGGTGTGGAACCCGTCCCGCGCCAGGCTGCGGCAGGCGTGCACGGCCTCGCGCGGGCCGACCCAGTGCACCTCGTCGAACATCTCGTATCGCACATTGCCCGGATGCACGCTGCTGCCCAGTCCCCGCATGACCCGGCAGGCGGCAGGCTGTCCGAAGATCGTCGACCCCACCGCATCGACCCCGATGATCCGCAGGTCCGGCCACACCTGCCGCAACCGCAGACCCACTCCGCTGCTGTGGCCGCCGGTGCCCACACTGCACACAAGCACCTCGGCCCGCTCGATACCCTGTGCGGCCAGGCCCGCGACGATCTCGTCGGCGAGCCCGTGGTAGCCCACGGCGTTGTCGGGATTGTCGTACTGGTTGGGCCAGTACGCATCCGGGTCGGCGGCAAGAATTTGGTGCAGGACGTCGAGCCTGGCCTGCTGCCACCCGCCCTCCGGGTGCGGACGGCCCACGATCTCCAAGGTGGCACCCAGCGCGCACAGCAGATTGCGCATGGCGGGTTCGAGCTCGCAGTCCACCACCAGGGTGACGGGGTGGCCGAGTGGCTGTGCCACGTATGCCAGCCCGACCCCCAAAGTGCCGCTGGTGGATTCGACGATCCGCGCGCCGTCACGCAGTTCCCCGCGTCGCCGGGCACCGGCCAGCATCGACAGGGCCGACCGCGCCTTGAGCCCACCGAAGCCGAGCGACTCGATCTTCGCGAAGTAGCCCGGATGCGGGTTCGGCACCGGGGTGAGGATGCGCACGAGTGGGCTGTTCCCCACCCGCGCCGGCGAATCGATCACGGTCATCGTGCACGCGACCCGTGGTACAGGTAGATCGGGCCGGCGTCCCCGGTCAGCCAGAAGAACGGGTACGGCTCGGCGGAGAGTGCGTCGATGCCGCGTCCGAGCAACTCCCGGGCGACCGCGGCGCCACTCTGGGCGAACATCGTGACCGGAAGCCGCCGGCCGGACCCTGCCACCCGCGCGAACAAGGTGTCGACGGTGCCGTTGCCCAGCATCATTCCGCTGGCCAGCACCGCATCACACTCGTCGAGATGCTCGGCGAAGTCGGTAACGATCGGCTCACCCCACTCGGTGGTGCCGCCCTTCAGATCACACGGCACGTACCGCAGCCCGCGCTCGCGCAAGCTGACGAGCAGCGAGTTGACCACTCCGATCACCAGCACCCGCCCGTCGGGTGGTGCGTCGACCAGCCCGGTCACGTGATGCGCCCGGGCCAGCGAGCGCTGCAGCGAATCCCCGGAATCCAGCTGCACCGTCACTGCGCGGGGCTCACCCGAGTGCGGGCGCTGGTGCGTCAGGTAAGCGTCGAGTGCGGCGATCTGCACGGCGATCTCGGCATGGTGCAGCAGATCGGCCACCGCCACCCCTGCGCACGCGTGCACGATCTCCGGATCCACCGAGCCCGGCTCGACCGCGCACGAGCCCGTCGCAGCCCCCACCCGCAGCGAGATCACCTGGTTGCGGTAGCCGCCACTGCGCCCGCCGTGCCGTACTCCCTGTGACGTGGTGAACGCAACCGACACCACCACGTCGCGCGCGGGACGCCGGGCAGGGTCGGTGCGGTAGCGCTCGAGAAGCGCAGCCAGGCGACCGTTCGTCACGGTACCGATCGCTGAGGTGGCGGTCATGACGCCGGCTCCTCGCCGTATGTGGCGGAGATCGACGACAATAGGCGCTCCGCCAGCGGGCGGGCCCCGGACCGCTCCGGCGAGATGACGACGACGCTGCCCAGGTAGCTGTTGTTGTCCATTCCCGGCGTGGTTCGGTGACCGGACCCCTTGAACGCCGCCGAGACCACCGACGGATCGGCTGCGACGGTGTCCACTCCCTCGATTCCGGTGACAACACCCGCCCTCGTCGGCACCAGCATGCTCACGGCTGCGCTCGAGGGCCGTCCGCCGTCACGGTCCTCGTCCGGGACCGTCGGGACGATCGGCTCGCGTCCCAGTGCGAGCTCGACCGCCACCCGCGGCAGGTCGACTCCGCTCACATGCCGGATCAGCTCGGTGATCTGATTGCCGGCCGGCCGTGGATTGATCTCGATGATCCGCGGCCCGGCGGCGGTCAGGCGTAGTTCGGTGTGCACCACACCGTGATCGAGACCCACCGCATCGATCGCCTCCTCCGCGGCGGCCACCACTCTCGCGCGGTCCCCCTCAGCCAGGTCGGCCGGGAACATGTGCCCGGTCTCCACGAAACCCGACGCCCCACCCAAGCTCTTGTCGGTCACGCCGACCGTGTGGACCTTGCCGCGCGAAATCCAGCTCTCCACACTGAATTCCGGGCCGGTGAGGAACTCCTCGAGCAACACCGTCGAGTTCCGCCGCTGCCCGCGCGCATTGATCTCGAACCCCCGCAGCGCGTGCACCGCCGACTCGACATCCAGCCAACTGTCCGCGCGTCGCACGAACATTCCCGCACACAGATCGGTGGGTTTGACCACCAAGGGGAATCCCACCGACTCGGCCGCGGTACGGAGCCGGATCGTGTCGTCGACCGACGCGGTGGTGTGCCGCGGCCCCGGGACACCGACGCAATCCAACACCGCCCGGGTGCGCGCCTTGTCGCAGGCGGTCTCGATCGCCTCGGGTGTCGGACCGGGAAGTCCGAGTGCGGAGGCAATTCGCGCGGCGGTCGGCAGGTAGTAGTCGCAGCTGGTGAGGACGCCGTCGATCCTTGCCTCGGCATCGATCCGCCGCGCCGCCTCGAGTGCGGCAGCCGGATCGTTGGTCTCGGCAGTCGCTACCGCGCGACCGAGACGCAGCGGATGCGGGGAACCGTCCGGCAGGGTGTCCGGGTAGTGCTCCGGCCGTCGGGTCAGGAACGTGAACTCGACTCCCAGGTCGGCAATCGCTCTCGGCAGCAACGTTCCCATTGCGCCGACCCAGCTCTCCACCAGCAGTAGGTGTGCCACACGTGGCCTTCCGCTCGCATCTCCCGCAGTACCCAGCGTCACAGAAGCTACTGATAATCGTTATCGTTAGCAAGACCGGTGTGTCGAAGATTGCAAGCCTGGTGAGAACAGTTGCCCAGGAAAGGTCCGGCAGCTCGTGCCGGTCAGCCGATCGAGCCGGGGCTCGATACCAGGCCGGCCGGCGACCCCGGCGACGCCGGGAAAGCCCGGAACAGCGGTGCGAACGAGATCGCGACGAACGACTGGCGGGCTGCTCACTCCGCCGGGTCATGGACCCCTTCCCCGCCCGAGGAAGTCGCACGGGAGATCTCGGTACGGACCGCCAGGACGGCGTCCCGATGCGCGGCATCGGTGGCGACGTTGCAGCCGAGCGCGAGATCCTCGAGGAGAAGACCTCGATGGGCCGCGAGGATGCGCGAGGCGACGGACCGGGCCGCGCCCGGTGACGCGCCCGCGGCCTCGATCGCCGCGGCCATGGGGTCGACCCATTCCGTCACCACCGGGACGAGGAATGTCTGCTGCAGCTCGGGATCCCGCGTCGCCGCGGCATAGATCTCGAAGAACATGGCGGTTCGCCGGCGCCCATCCGGCGTGTGCGCTTCCGCCCACGCCATCTCGAGCCCCTGCGAGATCACGGCGGTCACGTGGGCGGCGGTCGCCGACGGCGACGACTCGTCGGCCGAGAGATCGCGGATCCGCAGGAGCAGATCCCGCGACGCGGCCAGATGGGTCACCAGGGTGCGGTCGACGATCTCGACGATCAGGTTCTCACGACTGCCGAAGTGGTGGAGGAGATTTCGGGTCGACGTTTCGAGCCGATCGGCCAGCGGGCGCAGGGTGAGACCGAACAGCCCCTGCTCCTCGGCGTAGGCGCAGCAGCCCTCGAGGAGTGCCCGCCGACGCTCGACATCCTTGTGGCGACCCATGCCCGCGAGTTTATACTCCACTTGTTTCATGAATCAAACGTGGAAGGAATAGTGGTGATGCAGGCACCGTCCCGCGACGACGTCCTCGGATCGTTCGTCAATAGCTCGCGCAGCAAGATCAGGACGGTGACGTTCCCGCCCGACTTCGACACCGTGCGCTGGGCGGAACTCGACTTCTTCGGCTGGACGGACCCCCGAGCCCCGCTTCGCGCGTATCTGATTGCCCAGCACGCCGGGCAGGTGGTCGGAATCGAGTTGCGACAGGCCGAGACCGACAGGTCCCGGCCGCGCAGCACGATGTGCACCATCTGCCACGCCGTTCACCGCATCGGCGGAACGGCGCTGTTCACGGCACGCAAGGCCGGCGCCGGCGGCAAGGCCGGAAACAGCATCGGAACCTACATGTGCAGCAACTTCGCGTGCTCACTGTATGTGCGAGAGCTGCTGCCACTGCCCGGCAATCAGCCCGATCGAGCACTGCCCAGCGAGACTCGGATCCGCCACCTCGAGACCCGACTCGGTGGCTTCATCGGGCGGGTGCTCGACGAGCAGGACCCATAACCGCGCTGTGCACTAGCCGAGCGGCGCCATCACCCGAGCGCATTTACGCGAAGGACCACATTCCAAGACTGTCGCGCCACGTGGTACCCGGGTACGTGGTGCGAAACAGGCCGCGGCGCTGCAGTTCCGGGACGACGAGGTCGACGAAGTCGTCCAGCGAATCCGGATACGCCGGACACATCAGGTTGAATCCGTCGCAGGCGCCGGCAACGAACCACTCCTCGACGAGTGTGTGAGATCGTCGACGACTTCCGCGTTCCTGATGGCCGCAGACGGCAGGGGCCATGGTGCGGCTCACACTCCTGACGGTAGGCTGAACGGTGTGAGTAGGGCCAGTTCGGCGCGCCAACGGTTGCTCGCTTTCGGTTCCGGTGAAGACTTGTCGCGACGCGCCCGATTGTTGAGCGACGTCCACGACGCGGTGATGTCCGGTCGGACGCCGCCGGTGCCTCCGCGTGACGTTGTCGCCCGGTCGTGGTCGCGTCTTCGGGCAGACGGTGTCAGTCCCGCCCGGTGTGAGGACGTCGTACTCGCGGACGTCTCCGAACTCGAAGCTCGCCGTGCACGAAGTGCCCTGAGGTCGGTTCTGCCCGAGCTACGCGGCGCCTTGACCGAGGTGGCGAGCGACGCGAACTTCATCGTGGTCGTCGCCGACTCGGACGGGGTGGTGCTGTGGCGAGAGGGTGCACGCGACGTGCAGAGGGAAGCTGACGTCCTCGGATTCGTGGAAGGCGCCCGCTGGTCGGAGAAGTCGGTAGGCACCAATTCTGTCGGCACGTCGCTGGTCGAGGACGCTCCGGTACAGCTCTTCTCGGCCGAACACTATGCGCGGTCCCACTACGGCTGGTCGTGTACGGGGTCACCGGTCCACGATCCACGCTCCGGCGAGGTACTCGGCGTACTGGATCTCAGCGGGTCGGCGATGTCGGTGCATCCGGCCACCGTGGCCCTCGTGCAGACGGCTGTGCGGTTGGCTGAGTCGATGCTCTGGCGCGAGCATGCCGCCCACCTCGAAAGGCTCCGTACTGACGCGGCGCCGGTTCTCGCAAGGACGTGCGGGCCTGCTGTCGTCGTGGACGGTCACGGCTGGGTCGTGGCAGCCAGCGGCATCGGCGTTCCCGAACGACTGGCATCACCGGAGGCCGACCGACCGCTGCTCGTGCCCGGTCTCGGACTTTGCGTACCCGAACCGCTCGGTGACGCATGGTTGGTGCGCCGCCGCACGGAACGGACGGCCATCGAACTCGAACTCGACCTGGGGGCGGCCCCTCGGGCGACGGTGCGGGGGGAGATGGAATGGACGCGTGCCCTGTCACCGCGGCACGCGCAGATTCTGAGGGTATTGGCACGTACCCGATCGGCCGGTATCGATGCCGCGTCGTTGAGCGAGGCCCTGTTCGGCGACCGGGACCACATCGTTGCCGTCCGCGCCGAGGTCTCCCGGCTGCGCAAGAGCCTCGGCCCAGTGCTGACGCCCCAGCCGTACCGGTTCGCGGACGGTGTCGAAGTCCGTGTGATCAGGTGACATTCCGCCTGCGAACATCTCGCTCCGAACCCCGCCGCCTCCGTGTCGACGAATCCGGGGGCACGCGTGCCCTGCTCCCGGGGCTCACACCGCGGCGGACCGGGATCCTCTCCGAACCTGGTCGCTCCGATTCGGCGCGGCGCGCGGCGCAGGGGTGCGCGCAGCGACGAAGTTGCGCAGGTCCGCACGTAGCCGGGGGTGCAGTCGTAAGGCGACAGGGGTGTCGAGGATCTCACCCAACCGGATCAGATAATCGGCCGGGTCATACCGAATTCGACCAGAAGGTCGCCGGGACTTCCGCCCCCGTACGGCAGCCGGCGACGGGCGAATTCGATGATGCGGTTGTCTTCGATAGCGGAACTCATGTGGTCAATCTCCTGACGGGTGCGCTTCGGCGAGATGGCTGAGGGGAGCCGCGAGTTCACGGCGGTGGTGAGCCATGGCGTCGGCGTAGAGGCGGCCGGCGCGGTACGAGGAACGCACGAGCGGCCCCGCCAGGACGCCGGCGAAACCGACCTCCTCGGCGGCCTTCGAGTACTCGACGAATTCTTCCGGCTCGACCCACCGCTCTACCGGGTGGTGCCGCGGCGAGGGACGCAGATACTGGGTGATGGTGAGGATGTCGCAGCCGGCATCGTGCAGGTCGATCATCGCCTGCTGCACTTCCTGTGGGGTCTCCCCCATACCGAGGATCAGGTTCGACTTGGTGATCAGGCCGAAGTCGCGGGCCGCGGCGAGCACACCGAGCGAGCGTTCGTAGCGAAACGCGGGGCGGATCTGCTTGAAGATCCGCGGCACGGTCTCGAGGTTGTGGGCGAGCACCTCGGGCCGGGAGTCGAACACCTCAGCCAGCAGGTCGGGCCTTCCGCTGAAGTCGGGGACGAGATTCTCGACGCCGGTCCCGGGGTTGAGGGCGTGGATCTGTCGGACGGTTTCGGCGTAGAGCCAGGCGCCGCCGTCGGGCAGGTCGTCGCGGGCAACCCCGGTGATGGTGGAGTACCGAAGTCCCATCGCGTGCACGGACTCGGCGACGCGGCGGGGCTCGTCCCGGTCGAGGTCGGTGGGTTTGCCGGTGTCGATCTGGCAGAAGTCGCAGCGGCGCGTGCACTGCCGACCGCCGATCAGGAACGTGGCTTCGCGGTCTTCCCAGCATTCGAAGATGTTGGGGCAGCCGGCTTCCGCACACACCGTGTGCAGTCCTTCGCGTTCGACCAGGCTCTCGAGTTCGGCGTACGCAGGACTCGTCTTGACGCGGGTCTTGATCCAGTTCGGCTTGCGTTCGATCGGGGTTTGCGCATTGCGGACCTCCAGTCGAAGCAATCTGCGGCCCGACGGAACCGGCCCCTCGGGTGATGTTCCAGGTATGGGATTCACGTTTTGTTCGATTCCTGGGCGTGAGTTCCCGCCGAACCACGGTCCCACCCGGGTCCGCGGTTCGGCGGGACTTGCTACATGTTGATCGGACGGCCCAGTGCGGCCAGAACCGATTCGTGCATCGCCTCCGATAGTGTCGGGTGCGCGAAGACGACCTCGGCGAGATCGTCGGCGGTCGCCTCCAGGGATCGAGCGATGCCGAATCCCTGAATCTGCTCGGTGACATCCGGGCCGACCATGTGGGCACCGAGGAGTTCGCCGCTGTCGGCGTCGAAGATCGTCTTCACGAAGCCGTCGGCTTCGCCGATCGCGCGCGCCTTTCCGGACGCCTGCAGATCGAACTGCCCGATCTGCAGGCGACGGCCGGTCGCACGCGCTCGTTCTTCGGTGAGACCGAGGCTGGCGACCTGCGGCCTCGCGTAGGTACAGCCCGGAACGTAGTCGCGGTCCAACGGCCGGACGTGATCCGCACCGGCGAGCTTGTCCACACACAGCACGGCTTCGTGGCTGGCCTTGTGGGCGAGGCAGGGTGCGCCCGCCACGTCACCGATCGCGTACACGCCGAATGCGGTAGTGCGACACCACTGGTCGGTGGTGACGAATCCGCGATCGACTTCGACACCGAGTTCCTCGA